>DATHDD010000151.1:0-21672 GCA_035319205.1 Burkholderiales bacterium
CGTTGGGAGCCGCGCCAAAAAGTTCCGGATTTTCCCGTTTCATGGTGGTGCCCTCCACGCCTTTTATTTGTCAACACAACAATAGGGAAAAGTTGGTTCTGTGGTAATGATAAAAGTCAAATACTGCGCCAATCGCGTCGTGTTAACGACAGATAATGACACCGCTAGAGTTCAGCTTTCGCAAATATACACTGTTGCATTGGGTGACGTCTATTATGATCTACATCATGGCCGTTTATTAGCAAGTGTTCGCTCTTGGCTCTTTATTGAAAAAAATGAACTACTAGGTTTCCCGCTAATTCTCAACTACCCCACACAGGGGACAATCCAATCTTGTCCCACTCTAGGCAGGGCCGAAAAGGCGTTCGCCCGGAGCAATATTCTTCAGGAAGGCCTCCGGTATAAGCAGTGAAATTTGGCAATACCTTTGTGAGTGCAATACGACAATTTATGACCCTAGCCGCCGCAAAGATACCCTATACATACCTAACAGTCTGAACCTAATCATTATTTTACAATGGTACGGTATTTGCTTGTAATTTAGTGCGGTATGTAATTCAGCATCAATTGAACAAGGATGTGAGGTAGCCAATAAGCGTTGGCATATGTAAACCGGAAACACGCCCCTCATTTTTGATGATGGGCAGGAAGAAAGTGGAACAGCATGAATGAACTATTTGCAGCCTTGCTATCATGGGCGGTGGTATTGTCCGGATACTCTACTCCCTCCATTTCCCCTGAAGTTGTGTTTGTTAGTCACCAAGAACTCACAAAGATGGCATGCAACGGAACCGAGTGCAAAGTAGTGGGATTCCACCCGCCAGAGTCAAATCGTGTATATATCGACAATCGTCTGCATCCGGAAGAAAACATATTCGCGGCCTCGATTATTGTTCATGAATTTGTCCATTACCTGCAACAATCAGGCGGCAAGTTTGCACTCAAGTACAGTTGTAACGATGCACTAGAGATGGAGCGGGAGGCGTACTACGTGCAGTCGCGCTTTCTGGAAGCTCACGGGGTGTATTGGGTGGTAGGAAGCTCCATGCATTATTCATCATGCGACCCGTAATCTCAGGCACGCATAACTAAGGGAACCTCTGGTTTGGTTCTGCTTGTATCCGTCAACTTTTATTGTTCCTTTTGGCTTCAATCAGCATGCTAATTAAATCCATGGGCATTGGGAACACAATGGTGGTATTTTTATCTGCACCTATCACAGTCAGCGTTTCCAGATATCGCAACTGGATTGCCTGCGGCTCCTGCGCCAATATTCTGGCTGCCTGGAATAGTTTTTCAGAAGCCTGCAATTCTCCCTCGGCGTGAATAACTTTCGCGCGCCGTTCTCGCTCCGCTTCCGCCTGGCGGGCAATCGCCCGGATCATGGATTCATTTATATCGATTTGCTTGATTTCAACGTTTGAAACCTTGATTCCCCACGCGTCAGTATGGGCATCGAGAGTGGTTTGAATATCCAGATTGAGCTTTTCACGCTCAGCCAGCATTTCGTCCAGCATATGTTTACCCAGCACCGACCGCAGGGTGGTCTGGGCAAGCTGGCTGGTTGCAAGCAGGAAATTTTCCACCTGGATAACGGCTTTTTGCGGGTCCACTACTCGATAAAACACCACCGCGTTGACCTTGACCGAAACGTTGTCGCGGGAAATCACATCCTGGCTCGGCACGTCCAACACCACGGTGCGAAGACTCACCCGCACCATCTGCTGGATACCTGGAATGACGAGAATTAACCCGGGGCCTTTTACTTTCCAGAATCGCCCGAGCAGAAAAATTACTCCGCGTTCGTATTCCCGCAACACTTTCAGCGCAGAAAACGCCAGTATGACAATGACAACTAATACGCCGAAGCTGAAATTAAAAGCCATTAGGAATCTCCTTTGTCCGGTAAAAATTCAGGCACGACCTCGAGAGTTAAACCATCAATTTTCGCGACACGGATTTTTTGCCCACGCTGCAACCTGACAGCGCTTTTCACGCGCCAAGTCTCGCCATGAACTTTTGCCCAGCCTTCTCCCTCGAAATTCTCAGTCACTTCCCCGATACTGCCTAATAGTTCCTCGCGGCCGCTGACCACGGGGCGATTGCGGACTTTGACGACCATGCCCATGACGAGAATCAGGAACAAGGCGCTGGCAATGCCGATACCCAGTATCAATGGCAATGGAATCCCGAATCCGGGAGCTTCGGTGGGGATGAGTATCACTGAGCCAATGATAAAGGCCAAAACACCGCCGACACCGAGCGAACCATAAGCGGGAAAATAGATCTCGGCAATCATGAAAGCAATTCCCAGCATGATCAACACCAGTCCGGCATAATTGACCGGCAGTAACTGGAAGGCGTACAGCCCGAGAATCAAACAAATTAATCCCGCTACCCCAGGCAACACATAGCCGGGGTTGGAAAATTCGAAAAACAAACCATAGATACCGACCAACAACAATATATAGGCGACACTCGGGTCGGTAATTACAGCGAGCAGGCGGCTGCGCCAATCCGGCTCGAGGATGGTTATTCTGGCATTTTCGGTATCGATTTTGCGTTCCTGTCCCAGGACGTTGAGCTTACGGCCGTTGACCTCCTTCAGCAATTGCGGCACATCATCGGCAATCAGGTCAATCACACCGAATTTCAGCGCCTCTTCCGCTGACAGGCTGACCGCTTCACGCACCGCTTTTTCCGCCCATTCCGCGTTACGCCCGCGCATTTGCGCCAATCCACGAATATAAGCTGCGGCATCATGAACCTGCTTGCGGCTCAACGTATCCAAGCCGTCGCTTTTCTGAGGCTTGCGGGCAGTTTCTGGTTTGTCGGCATCTTTTTTCCTTTCAGGCTCGGAGGATTCCGGTCCGCGAGCATCCGGCGTCCCGCCGATTTGCACCGGAGTTGCTGCACCCAAGTTGGTGGCGGGCGCCATAGCGGCGATATGGCTTGCGTAAAGAATATAGGTGCCTGCACTTGCAGCACGGGCCCCGCTGGGCGCGACGAAAGCTGCAATAGGCACAGGCGAAGCAAGAATGTCCTTGATGATGGTGCGCATGGAAATATCTAACCCGCCCGGTGTGTCCATTTGCAACACCACCATTTGCGCATGCTGCGTGGTGGCCTGTTCCAGACCGCGGTGGAAATAATCAGCCGTAGCCGGGCCGATAGCGCCGTTTACCGGAAGGACGATAACAGGTTGAGAGTCTGCAGCAGTGGCCAAGACCGGCAAAGCCAACAAAATGATGAGCAAGATTCGCATCATGGGAATAGGTTTGACCGGCACTTCACATATTTAACTATAGCTTGTTTGGTCATACCCGAATCCAGGAAAAGAGGGTTTTTCACGACTCCTCCTCATGAGCTGGCTTAAGTTCAGGATACCGAAGCAAATCTCGGCAAGATGATGGGCACAACTTACAGACTTAATGAAATAAGCAATACTGATGCTATTGGTAAGTGGTGTTATTTCACTATTGCAGCTTTATTCCGCGACACACTGCTACCGTAGAATTTTTCCACTGATCGGCTTATTCCATCCTTGTCCAAACCCGCATCTGCGAGCATATCCTCCCGTGAGCCATGCTCGATAAAACGGTCGGGAAGCCCGATATTGAGAATCGGAATTTGTACGCCATGCGCTGCCAGGCATTCATTAATTCCACTTCCTGCACCGCCCGGAATTACGTTTTCTTCCAAGGTCACAAGGCAATCGTGTGTATTGGCGAGCTTGAGTATCATATCCTCGTCAAGTGGTTTAACAAAGCGCATGTTGACCACTGTGGCGTCAAATTTATCCGCGATTTCCATGGCTGGAGCCACCATGGTTCCGAAAGCGAGCAGAGCAATTCTTCTGCCTTGGCGGCGCAACTCCGCGCGACCTACAGGCAGCGCTGTCATTTCCTTCTGTACCTTTACGCCGGGACCGTTGCCTCTCGGATAGCGCACGGCAGCGGGCTGATCAAGCCGGAAACCGGTGTATAGCATTTGACGGCATTCGTTTTCATCCGCAGGCGCCATGACCACCGTGTCGGGCAGGCAGCGCAGATAGGTGAAGTCATAACTGCCGTTATGAGTCGGCCCGTCAGGGCCGACCACGCCGGCGCGGTCGATGGCTAACAATACAGGCAAATGCTGAATTACGACGTCATGAATCACCTGGTCATAAGCGCGTTGCAGGAAAGTGGAATAAATCGCCACCACAGGTTTCAAGCCATCGCAGGCCATGCCGGCGGCGACCGTGACGCTGTGCTGCTCGGCGATTCCGACATCGAAATAACGGGCAGGATAAAGCTCGGAAAATTTCACCAGTCCTGAGCCTTCGCGCATCGCTGGTGTAATGCCGACCAGGCGCTCGTCCAGTGCCGCCATGTCACACAGCCATTCACCGAACACTTGCGTGTAAGTGAGACTGCTTGATTTGGATTTAGATGGAACAATACCGACCTTGGGGTCGAACTTGGTGACGCCGTGATACTTCACCGGGTCGGCTTCCGCGGGTGCATAGCCCTTGCCTTTGATGGTGACCACGTGTAAGAGCCGCGGCCCTTTTAGATCGCGCAAATTTTTGAGAATTTTAACCAGAGTGGGAATATCGTGACCGCTGATGGGGCCGATATAGTTGAAGCCGAGTTCCTCGAAAAACGTGCCGGGGCCGGGAGTGACCATGCCTTTCACATGTTTTTCGGTGCGCAGAGCAAGGTCCCACATTGCAGGGATTTTGTTCAGAACTTTTCTGCCACTTTCATGAATAGTGGTGTAGAACTTGCCGGAAAGCAGCCGTGCTAGATAGCTGGACAGTGCGCCGACATTTGGCGATATTGACATGTCGTTGTCGTTGAGTATCACCAGCAGGTCAATATCCTTGAGGCTGCCTGCATGATCCAGCGCTTCGTATGCAAGACCCGCGGTCATTCCGCCATCACCAATAATCGCTACTGCTTTGCGATCGCTGTTCTGTTTCGCTGCAGCAATCGCCATACCCAGAGCTGCGCTGATCGAAGTGCTGGAATGTCCTGCACCAAAGGAGTCGTATGAACTTTCTTCACGTTTCAAAAACGGCGTCAGCCCATTTTTTTGCCTGATGGTGCCGATGCGGTCGCGGCGGCCGGTTAGAATCTTGTGCGGATAGCATTGGTGTCCTACGTCCCACACCAAGCGGTCTTCCGGTGTATTAAAAACATAATGCAACGCAACAGTGAGTTCAACGGTGCCGAGCCCTGCGGCAAAATGACCGCCGCATTCCGAAACTGAGTGAATGAGGTAATTGCGTAACTCATCTGCGAGCGGCACCAGCTGATCCTCGGGAAGCGCGCGCAAATCTTCCGGAGAGTTGATGGTTGCAAGAATCGGATATTCTGAAATCAACGACATTATGCCGGCTCTATACTGTTAAAGATTATGTACATCATACCGCATTGCATGCTTCTGCAATCCTGCAGCGCGGGCAACAGCGTCTTTTTTTAGGTATTTTTGCTTGACAGCCCCTTTGGAGGGTACGTATTATATGCCACTGCTTAAAGTGTGCCAACTATAGGATTTTAAAAAATATACCGTATTCTTGAACGTTGTGCTTCTAGCGGCGGATCCTGTGAGCGGACCCTGTGATATGATAATTAGGTCTGTCTCAAAAATATTCGTTGGCCTCACCTGTTTATTGCTGCAATAGATAAGAACGTTTCCGGATGAAATATTTGGCTGTTGAACTTATTTCGGTACAACAGAGTCAGTTAAAGATTGCCGTCTTAACAATCCACAAGCATAAGGAAGAATAGATGGAAGTAGTATTGGCTCAGCCTAGGGGATTTTGTGCAGGCGTAGTAAGGGCAAT
The DNA here is from genome assembly GCA_035319205.1 of Burkholderiales bacterium. GTDB lineage: Bacteria > Pseudomonadota > Gammaproteobacteria > Burkholderiales > JAHFRG01 > JAHFRG01. Next base: position 5,834 of record DATHDD010000151.1, read on the forward strand.
AGAAATCGTTGAGCTCGCGCTCGACATCTATGGTCCGCCGGTCTATGTATTCCATGAAATCGTTCATAACCTGTACGTGGTTAAAGACCTGCAAACGCGGGGTGCGGTGTTTATAGAAGAACTGGACACCGTGCCAACCGGTTCGGTCACGATATTCAGTGCCCACGGGGTTTCCACTGCAGTCGTGGATAAAGCCAAACAAAGAAAGCTGCAAGTGATTGACGCGACCTGCCCGCTGGTGACCAAAGTACACTTACAAGCGCAGCAATACAGCCGCCGTGGATACGAAACCATCATCATCGGACATATCGGCCACGAAGAAGTGGAAGGCACGATGGGCTCAGTCGAGGGTCCCGTTTATGTGGTTTCCACCACCGGGGACGTTTCCGCGCTCAAAGTAAAAAATCCCGACAAGCTGGCTTATGTCACACAGACAACGCTCAGCATAGACGACACGCGGGATGTGATCGATGCGCTGAAGCAGCGTTTTCCCACCATTCAGGGCCCAGAACTTGACGACATATGCTACGCGACGCAAAACCGCCAGAATGCGGTGAAAGCGCTTGCGGACGAAGTAAACCTGATCCTTGTGGTCGGCGCGCGCAATAGCTCCAACTCCAACCGGTTACGCGAGGTCGGCAAACAACATGGCGTGCCTGCTTATTTGATTCAGGACGAAACCGAACTCGATAAGTCCTGGTTTGTCGGGGGCATCAAGAAGGTGGGTATCACCTCCGGTGCATCTACTCCTGAAGTGCTGGTGCAAAGAGTGCTCGACAAACTGCGCAGCTTCGGAGTGAATGCCACAAGCGAACTTGACGGCATACGCGAAACCACCACTTTCCGCCTGCCCAAATCGCTGACGCTGAAAAAAGCCGAGCAAACCAAGACCGAACCAGCCATAAAGGTTAATTTATAGGATATATCGATGGGTATACCATTAGTTCAAAAATACCGAATTGCCAAATATGTCATTGGCCAAAAACTGCGCGGGGCGAAGCGTTATCCGGTGGTGCTGATGCTGGAGCCGTTGTTTCGCTGCAATCTGGCTTGCGCGGGATGCGGCAAGATTGATTACCCGGAAGAAATTCTCAATAAACGTCTGACTCTGGAGGAATGCCTCGCTGCAGTGGATGAGTGCGGCGCGCCGATAGTCTCGATTCCCGGCGGAGAGCCGCTTATACACAAAGATATAGTCAAAATCGTCGAAGGTATCGTTGCGCGCAAGAAATTTGTTTATCTTTGCACCAACGCGCTGCTGCTCAAAAAACGTCTGAACGACTTTACCCCCTCGCCGTATCTCACGTTCTCGATACACCTTGACGGGCTGCGCGAGCGTCACGATGCCTCGGTGTGCCAGGAAGGGGTGTTTGACAAGGCCGTGGAGGTGACAAAGCTGGCGCTGGAGCGGGGCTTCCGGGTGACCGCGAACTGCACCGTGTTCCAGGGCGAAACAGCAGAGGAAATCGCCGCGTTCATGGATTACTGCATGGAACTCGGCGTGGAGGCCGTCACCATTTCTCCGGGATACAGCTATCAGCACGCTCCGCAGCAGGAGATTTTCCTGCGCAGAAATGCCAGCAAGCAGCTGTTCCGCGAAGTATTCAAGCTCGGAAGAGGCCGCAAGTGGCGCTTCAACCAGTCGAGCTTGTTCCTCGATTTCCTGGCGGGCAATCAGACTTATCAGTGTACGCCGTGGGGCAATCCGACCCGCAACGTCTTCGGATGGCAAAAGCCGTGCTACCTGCTGATGGACGAGGGCTATGCCTCCAGCTTCAAAGAGCTGATGGAAACCACCCGATGGGAGGAATACGGTACCGGCCGCAATCCGAAATGCGCCGATTGCATGGTGCATTGCGGTTACGAGCCTACCGCAATAAACGATTCGTTCGCCCGACCATTGAAAGCGTTCAGTGTGTTTCTACGCGGCCCGAACACTGACGGGCCTTTAGCCCCAGAGCTTCCCGTCAGCTACGCTGATACTGCCAAAAGCTATATCCCACTCAAGGTCTACAAGCATTAGGCGGCTGGCATGCCTTGCTTTACGGCATGGTCACAAGCTGTCGGGTTTCCATGATGGAGACGCTGGCAATTGTTTTGGTTACTGTATCAGTCCTGATGTGGCTGGCAGTGCTGCTGATTCCGTGGCGTCCGTGGTCTTTTCAGCCGTTTCTCGATGCACAATCCGGCGGTGGCGACCTAAGCGATGTCACCGTTCTCATCCCCGCCCGCAATGAAGCAACAGTCATCCAGAAAACGCTTGTTGCGTTAAAAGCCCAGGGCAACAATCTTTCCCTGGTTGTGGTGGATGACCAGTCTGTGGATGGAACAGCAGAGATCGCTCGCAAAGCGTGGACTGACAGGCTGGTCGTGGTTGCAGCTGAGCCATTGCCTTCAGGATGGAGCGGCAAGCTGTGGGCGCTGGAACAGGGGCGGCAGCACGTGCAGACACCGCTGGTGCTGCTTATGGATGCCGACATTGAGCTTAAGCCCGGAATCGTCGGGTGCTTGCGGGAATATATGCAGCAGCATGAAGTGGCGTTTATTTCTCTTATGGCGGCGCCGATGATGAGCAATTTTTGGGAAAAACTGTTGATGCCGGCTTTCGTTTATTTTTTTAAATTGCTTTACCCTTTCTCCCTGTCGAATTCAGGCAAGAGTAAAGTGGCCGCAGCAGCCGGGGGCTGCATCCTGATGCAATCCAGGTTGCTCGATGAGATCGGCGGCTTTGAAGCGATCAAGGGCGAATTGATAGATGATTGCAGTCTGGCTGGTCGCATCAAGTCAAAAGGACACAAAACATGGATTGGATTGACTCATTCGGTATACAGTATTCGTCCGTATCAGCAGCTTAGGCAGATCTGGAACATGGTGACGCGCACGGCTTTCACGCAATTGCATTACTCAATCGGGCTATTGTTGGCGTGCACTGTGCTCATGGCCTTGGCATTTGGCATGCCGGTGGCAGGACTGTTCTTCACTTCTTCAACTGCCCAGTATTTGGCACTGGCTGCCTGGATGGCCATGGCGCTATCTTATCTTCCCATGCTTAAGTTTTACGGACGATCGCCCGTTTGGGTTGTGAGTCTGCCGCTCATCGGTATGCTTTATCTTGCCATGACCTGGAATTCGGCGCTGCGCTACTTGCGCGGCGAACGCGCACGCTGGAAAGATCGCAGTTATGACTCGCGCGCAAACAGCATGCGCTGGACTTTCATGCTGCTGCCGCAGTTTCTCGCGGCCGGCTTGTTAATGGCGAACCCGGTGGCACCGCTTCATGCAGCGCCTCCCGAGGGCGCGACCGCAGTGGTGGAACGTTTTCAGAGCGCGCTGATCTCGGTGATGAAAGACGCGCAAAAGCTCGGTTACGAGGGACGATATAAACGCCTTGCTCCTGCGGTAGAGGAAAGCCATGATCTTCCCGGCATTGCGCAATTTGCCGTCGGTCGCTATTGGGAGAAACTCTCCGACCAGCAGAAAAAAGCGTATGAGGACGCCTTCGCCAGGATGAGCATTGCGACTTACGCCTACCGCTTTGACGACTACTCGGGAGAGAGCTTCAAGGTGGTCTCTCAAGAAGCCACCGGCAAAGGCGATGCAACGGTGCATACCTTGTTTTCCGCTCCAAATAAGGAGGACATTCATTTTGATTATGTGCTGCGCCGTAAAGACGGGGTTTGGCGTATCATTAACATCATTGTTGATGGCGTAAGCGATCTGGCGATCAAGCGTTCCGAGTACGGCAATATCATCCGCGACCAGGGTGCAGACGTGCTCATCGCCAAATTGCAAGGACAGATAGCAGAATATTCAAAGCCAGCTAGCACGAAAAATAAATAAACACCGCAGGCGAATCACCCGCTGTATAGACTGTTTTACCAAGGTAAAGCGATGGAATATCATCAGCCGCAGGCTTGCACGATAATTAAGAATGAATACGCAATCATTGCTGTGCTTGCCGCGGTGGTTTTGCTCACCTCAGGCTGCGCCAGCACTCCCAAGGAAGAAAACCAAGTTTATGATCCCTATGAAGGGGTGAACCGCAAGATCTACAAGTTCAATGATGTTCTGGACCGAAATATACTCAAGCCGGTCGCCGATACTTATGTGAAAGTTACGCCTGAGCCAGCCAGAAACTCGATATCCAATTTTTTTGATAATATCGGCTATCTTGACACAATTATCAACGATTTTTTCCAGCGCAAATTCAAGCAGGGCGTGGCCGATATGTCCCGCTTCCTTATCAACAGCACCGTCGGTTCATTGGGGTTGGTGGATGTGGCTAGCAAAATGGGGTTGAAGGCGCACGAGGAAGATTTAGGGCAAACACTGGCCGTGTACGGCACCCCTCAGGGACCTTATCTGGTCATACCGTTACTGGGCCCCAATACCGCGCGCGACGCACCCGATTTGGCGATGAGCACGTTTACCAGCGGCATGTACTATATTGGCCAGGCCGCCGGTCTCGCGGTAACCTTTCCTCTGGGCGCGCTGCAGTTTATTGATAAGCGAGCCCGCGCTTCGAGCAGCCTGAAGATCGTCGACGAAGCGGCGCTTGACCGATATATATTCATACGTGATGCATATCTGCAGCATCGCAATTACCTGATATACGATGGCCACCCGCCGCAGCCGAAATACGAAGACGAAGGAGATGAAGAAGCCCCCACCAAGACACCGAAATCAAAAGACGAGGGAAGTGCTGAACCAGATAAGACACCGAAATCGCAAGAAGACAAAATCCAAGAGCCTAATCAGAACTCTCTATAAAACAGCAGTACAAAGCCGGTCAGTACCAAGGAAATAGCCCACAGCCAGCCGGGAAGGCGGTTGGCTGGGGAAGGCAGTCTTAATTCCAGCAAGCGCCCGACCCCCATCATCACCGCTAAAAATCCGAGCAGCGAATGCGAAACCTCTATGAGGAACTGGTATTTGATGGTAAGCAGGGTGTGGGAATGAGTGAGCAACAACGCACCGCCCGTTATGCATAACACAGGGAAAGCATAGCGCCAACGCGTCTCGGCGAGCCCTCCAATGCGCACTCGCCACTCGAACAGCGCAAGGCCAATCACCACCGCGGTGGCCAGCCGATGTTGGATCACCGAGGGTATCACCATGGTTTCCCAAAAACCTTCGTAACCGAGCGGCCATCCGTTGGGTTCGCCGACCAACACCAGAAACACCCCGACCAGCAAGAATAACAGCGGCCAATTCCGCGCCCATGGAAATTTACCGGTGCGGTCAAGCAACGCAGCCAAACCCACGATCAGAACCAGCAGACCTGAAACATTATGGTTGAACTCGCTTTGTCTCTTGTCGAAGTCGTTCTGGAGAGCAAAGACGTCGAACGACGAAGTGGAGCTTGCCAGATATTCCTGACGCGGTGGCGGGATGAGGCGGGGTATGCCGGGCTTTAACGCACTCCAGACTTCGGCAGGAGTGGCTTTTTCCGCTGTGACGTCTATTGAAGGCGGCAGAGAAGTAAGCGCGGCAGCAACAAGTAATATGATGATGACGATGTTGAATTCGGCTTCAACGAACGGCGGGACGCGCGTTCCTATTCCCTGGGTATCGCCCAGCCGCAGCCAGCGCCGCGTGAGAAAGAAATTCATAGCGCCCAGCGCGAGCGCGGCGAGGAGTAACGCGACTTTGGTCAGCACCATCACTCCGTAAGCGGTGCCGATGAGTCCTTCCCAGTCGCCGATAAAACTCCACCACAGATAAATTCCGCACAAGGTGAGCGAGACAACGCCCAGCACAGCGAGCGGCGAAAAACGCGCCAGCGCACGCGGCCACAAAGGCGAAGCGCTGCGACGCGTAAGCCGCCATAGTCCGAGGAGATGGATTATGCCTCCCACCCATATCGCAGCACCGAGCTGATGCAGCACTGTCATCACCATAAGCGGAACAGTGCTCTCGAGGCGGCCTACTGCATGCACCAGCCATGCTCCGCTAACCATAAGTGAAATCGCCGCCGCGATGGCCGCGCTCCATGCAACGCGTGATGCCGGTTGTTTGATGAGCCATACGCCCGAAATAGTCAGGGCGACGGCAAAAGCGACATGGATCATGCCGGCATGGGCGAAGCCGGTGGAAAAGAACGCCGCAATAGGCCACACACCGGATTCATCAGCAAGCGCCCACGGCTCCATCAGCAATCCAAGGATTTGCGCAACCGCCAGCAGCGCCGAGCCCCAGACGAGGATGAGCAGGGAATGCTTTATAGCGTTTTGCGCGTCGCTATTGTTTTTGGCTAGCGGCAACAGCACGGCCAGGAGGAATATCAGACCGCCGACCGCTACCGACATGCCAATCAGCACTAAAGAGTGAAACAAGACCGAGAGAAAACTTGCGAGCAGGCTCATGGACTATTTCTCGATGCTGAAGCGCAGCACGCCTTGGGTGGCGTGGCCGTCGGCGGCCAGCACTGAATAGCGCATAATATAATTGCCCGGTTCCAATGGCGGCAAAGGTACTTCAAGCCGGTCCGGTGCACCCTGGTTGAAATCGGTCTTCGGCAGAACCACGACCTGCTTGTTGTCTTTGGTCAGAGTTATGCGAGTGAGCGCTTTTTCGATTTTGACATTGAATCGCAGCTGGACGCGGTCCGGGGCCTGCTTGAGTACCGCACCTTCACGCGGGTTGGATTCAATTACGATGGCATGCGCCCAGCAAGAGGTGTAACTGGTTAAGAACATCAATATCAATGCAGCAATAAACAGCTTGGGTATTTTCATGGGTATTGAAATCAGTTCAAGTGGCTCGCAAAAAAGAATGGATATTTTATCAGCCAGGAGCTCAATACAAAAAATTCCGGTTGTTCAAAACTAACACATTTTCATCTCCCATCGCTTTTGCGACGGTTCGCTTTAATCCACAAGCGTCCGCCTTCCAGCGCCTGCCATCCCATGAGCGCGGGAATTCCGAGCAGCAAATCGCGCACGCGTTTCACCAGGGAAAGCGCCAATCCCATTTCCGGAGTGAGCCCCAGCATTTCACCCAGCAGCAAGAAAGAGCCTTCCTGAACGCCTAGCGCGCCGGGGACCATGAATGCGGCGCTTTTAACCGCCTGGCTCAGGCTTTCGAGGATCAGAGCATCGAGGAAGCTCACCGGGTTGCCCATGAAATAAAGCGCGAGCCATACTTCGCCAGAGGTGATAATCCAGGAAAAAAGATGGGTTAGGCCTGCGGCAAGCAACAGGCGGCGCTCGCGGTAGAGTTTCTGGATGGTGTCGTGCAGGTTGTCGATTTTTCCCAGCGACAGCCATTCCCACTTGTCGGATATTTTCTCAATGAAGTCTTCAAGCAGCTTGAACATGCCTTTGCGCTGGGCAATCACAAAACCCCCGAGTGCAAGCGCTGCCAGCACCAAGCCTGCCGCGACCCAGCGCACTGTCTGCTCCGAGCCGCCGATCAATACCAGCAACAACAACCCAAGCAGCGTAAAAAAGAATTGCGTAATGGTCTCGACCGTAAGATCGACTACCACGCTAGCGCCGGCGATTCCCGCCTTGGCGCCGTGGAAAGTAAGGATTCTCGCGGCGACAAACTCGCCGCCGACTTGCATCACCGGCAACAGGTTGCCAACCGCCTCGCGCACCAAGCGCGCCCAGAGAAACACCAGAAACGATTTGCGCCAAGTATTACGCAGTACTGTGCGCCACGCCAGCGATGAGAACGTTACCGGAATTAGGTGATATACGCTCACCACTACCATGCCCCACCCTGCGGTGAGCAGCAAATCGGAAACCGCAAGAAAGCCGTGGTAGCCGATTAATAAAATTGCACCGAGCAGGCCAGCAAGCGCGGTAATGGCAATGGCCAGCTTCATCGCTTGCCTTCTATGGTGCTCATGACGGCGGGCAGAACCACCAGCGTGGACAACAGTGCGAACGACAAGGCCAGGGTAAGCAATAACCCCATGCCTGACATACCTCGGTGCTCTGAAAAAGCCAGGGAACCGAACGATGCCACAGTGGTAAGCGCGCTGAACAGTACCGCACGCGGAGTGCTGCTGCGGAACAGATGTTCCACATCCAGCCCGCTGCGCTTGCGCATCACCAGATAAATACCGAAGGCTATTCCCAAGCCCAGCAGCAGCGGCAGCGCGATGATGTTAGCCAGGTTAAGCGGAAGATCGAGAATTACTGAACTTGCCGCTGTCACCACCATCGCCAGAATCAACGGCAGCAATACCAGAAATGCGCTGGCGACGCTTTGCAAGATCAGGAGCAGCAGGATCAACGCCGAGAACATGGCTATTGCGGTGGCTTGAAAGCAGGCCTGCACCACTGCATTTCCGCCCTCGACCATCGCCACCGGGGTGCCGGTGGCCTGGGGTATGACTTGTTGCACCTCGTACACAAAGCGACGCAATTCCTTATTGTCGGTTACATTAATTTTGGGAAAGATCTCAACCCGGGCTTGGCCGTCAGCAGCAACGTAGCGTTCCCGCAATTCTTGCGGTAAATCCTTGAGTTCAATTCGGTTCGGCTGTAACAGTTTCCGCAGCTGCGCAAGGTTTTGCGGCAGGTCGCCGACCACACTGTCGCGCAGCTTCTTAAGCACATTCTCCGGCCAACCGGGCGCGGATTTAAGCTTTTCCAGAATCTCAGCCAGATGCTTCATGCTTGAGGCAAAGGCGGGATCGGGATTTTTCTCGCTTGTCTCACGCAATTTTTTCTGAAACTTCTCCAGCGCCTGACGCTCCTCTTCAGGAGTTGGCGCGGTCACCTGGGATGGCGTGACCAAGGGCTGCAGCACCAGCACCATGTCGGAAATAATAGCGAGTTTCTCGTCCTGGTCATCGGGCACAAAACTGTCGAGCGTCACGGCTTTGTCCACTAGCGGCAACTTCTCAACCTTTGCCGCGACTTCCTTGGCTTGGCTGAGATTGGCGGTGAGGACGTCAATGGTATAAGGCGTGGTGTTGGGATCTTTCAGCATGTCGAGGAATGTGGCGACCGATTCGGTGTTCGGGTCTTTCATGTTGAGTGGGTTGAAATCGAAGCGCACTTGTGACAGCAGCACCAGCGAAATCACTCCGATAAGCGCGGCCACCGCAACAATACGCTTGCTGTGACGCCGCACCGGGAAGCGCAAGCGCGTAAGCACGCTGCTTTTTGGTAATTTGCTTTCCATGTTGATCGGCATCAGTTTCAACAGCGCTGGCAGCAAAGTGAGGTTGGAAATCAACGCGATGAACATGCTCATTCCGGAAATCACGCCAAGCTCTGCGAGCCCTCGGTAACTCGTCGGAATAAAGGAGAAAAAGCTGATGGCGGCAGCCACCGCTGCCAGCGTCAGCATTCCGCCTGCGCCATAGGCGGTCTGGCTCAAGGCGAGATCGTAGTTCTTGGTGCGATACAGTTCTTCCTTATAGCGCATTCCGAACTGAATGCCGAAGTCCACGCCCAGGCCGATGAACAGCACGGCGAATGTCACCGATATCAAATTGAGATGGCCAATGGCAAACGCGGTATATGCCGCAGTCCAAATCAGACCAACAAACAGCGTGATCAGAATCGCTACCACGAGGCGGGCGGAACGCAGCCCAACAACTAAAATCAAACAAACCAGCAGCGTTGAGAGAAAAACGGCTACACTGGCGCCGCGTGAAACAGTTTCTAGCTCATCATCCTCGATAGGGACACTACCGGTAAGGCGCACGCGTACGCCATGCTGGGGATCGAGCTGCAATTCCTGTGCGACTCGGCGCACGGTGTCAATTGCTTGCTGGCCTGGCTGCATCGAAGAGTAATCAAATATGGGCTTAACCAGGATGAAATGCCGCAGGTCATTACCTTGCGCCAACGTGCCCTCCATAAACTGGCCACGCCAGGATTGTTTGACCTGGCGCCCGGCGAGCTGCGCTTCGGCAATGCGGCTGATACTATCCAGCATTTTCTTCAGACGCGCGCGATAGTCGGCGCTAAGGTTTTCATCGAGCGCGCGGCCGATCACGGTAAACAAGCCGCGCAAGCTGGAGTCTTGCGCCAGCGTGCCGAGAAACGGCGCCGCCTCGGTCAGGCGGTCGGAAAGCTGCAGCAGTTCCTTCTTGTCGAGGTAAAGCAACCCGTTTTGAGAAAAGAAACTGGTTTGTTCCGGGTCATAAACCGATTGGATCGTCTTTTTTTCCTGTTTCAGCCGTGCGATGAGATTTTGCGAAGCTGCATCCGCTTGGCTTGAGCTCTCGCCTTCAATCATTAACACGATGATGCCGGAAAACTGGGGAAAGGCTTTATCCAACTGGTTGTCCAGCTTGCGGAACGGCAACTCGGGATCGAGCATCTCGGAGGTATCGGTGTTGAGATAGATATGCGTCAGTGCGTAATATATAAACACCACTGTGAGCAGTGCAGTGCCGCCGATCACCTGGCGGGCAAAGCGCGCGGAGAACTCAACCAGGCGCACCACTGCGCGACGGTAATTGTTTCCTGCAGCGTCTAGCAACCGCTCACCTCACTCAATCGGGACGCCGTTTTCATCAGTTTAATTACTGCTGGATTCATGCGATTCGCGGGGTTGGCTGTACTGTAAGGTCGCAGAAGCTGACCCTTTGAATATCATACTGCCGCAGGGCAGTGGCGACGGCAGGACTGGTCAATGCCCGGAATTCTGCTTCGCAGGAGTAGCCTGCCATGCCGGGATCCATACCGTCCTGTTTGCCAAGGGCCGGATGGAAATAGATTTCCGAAACGCCATGAGGCAGGTGCGCGAGCAACTGCAGCACAAGTTGTTCGGTCATGTGCCCGGTATCGTTCATGCCGAAGATGTAATCGTTGTGCGCCGTCCGCTCTTTTTCCAGCCGCCATATCATCAGGCTCATCCAGGGGCTGAGCAGAAGTGAACTAACAAGACGCCGCGGCAGCGCGTTGCGCGCGGCGCGCCAGGAACTGATAAACGGCTCGCGCGGCAGGCGCACAGCACGCGCCCCGTATTCCCGTCCCACCTTGAGGATCAGGTTCAATACGGTTGGGTGCACATGCATATGGTTGTGGGCGTTGACGTGATCCAGCGCGAGTCCGGAGTTGTTGAATGCTGCAAACTGCGCGCGTATTTCCGCTTCGAGTTGCTGCCTGATCTTGGGGCGGAAAAAATAATTAATCCCGGCGCGTGTAAGTTGCGTTGAAAAATTTCCCTGCTCGTCTACCAGGTCGGGAATTTGGGCGGCAGGCAGAAGCGGCCGACCGCAGACCAGAACCACATGCAGTCCCACTTTAAGCGAGGGCATGCGCTTGGCGCGCTTCACTGCGTCTGAAGCTGCGGCAGCACCCACCATGAGACTCGCGGTGGTGAGGATGCCGTTTTGGTGTGCCTGCTCTATTGCCTCGTTGACGGGAAGGGATGCGCCGAAGTCGTCAGCCGTGACGATGAGCCGCTTCAAACCCGGTCTTCCCGCCCGTAGAGAAAATGAAAGAACTCCACGCCCTCGCGCAGCCGGCGCTTGGTCATCTCCCAGCTTTGCATCATCTCCCAAGTGATGTCGGCGATCTTGCTGGGGCGGAAGTAGAAGCGCTTGTAGAATTTTTCCAGCGCAGCGAAGATTTCCTCATGCGACAGGTGCGGATAGTTGAGAGAACTGACCTGAAATCCTTCTTGCGCTACGATGTGCGAGGAATCCCGCAGCAGCCAGCCGTTCTCCAGTGCCTGCTTGTGCAGATAGGTTCCAGGATAAGCCGCGGCAAGCGAGACCTGAATGGTATGCGGGTTGATTTCCTTGGCGAAGCGGATGGTCTCTTCGATGGTTTCATGTGTTTCGCCGGGCAGGCCCATGATAAACGTGCCGTGCACCACCACGCCGAGCTTGTGGCAATCGGCCATGAAGCGGCGCGCCATGTCCACGTGCATGCCTTTCTTGATGTTGAGCAGGATTTGCTGGCTACCGGTTTCGAAACCCACCAGCAGCAGGCGCAAGCCGTTCTCCTTCATTACCTTGAGGCTTTCATAGGGCACATTGGCCTTGGCGTTGCACGACCAGGTCACACCCAGCTTGCCGAGCCCCCTGGCAATGTCCTCGGCGCGCGGCAAATCGTCGGTGAACGTGTCGTCGTCGAAGAAGAATTCCTTCACCTGCGGGAAATATTCCTTGGCGCGCGCGATTTCCGCGATGACATTTTCCGGGCTGCGGGTGCGGTAGCGGTGACCGCCTATTGTTTGCGGCCACAGGCAGAAGGTGCAGCGCGACTTGCAGCCGCGTCCGGTATAAAGCGACACGTAAGGATGCTGCAAGTAACCGATAAAATAATCTTCAATCACCAGGTCACGCTTATAGACGTCGACAACCCAAGGCAGCTGGTCCATATTTTCGATCATTGCGCGGTCGCGGTTATGCACCACTTTACCGTTGACTTTGTAACTGATGCCATCGATTTCCGCGAGCGGACGACCAGAGGCAACATCGTAGACAGTAAAATCGAATTCGTTGCGTGCTACGAAGTCGATCGCATGCGAATGATTAAGCGAAAGCTCGGATTGCACTGCCACGTGCGCTCCGATGAAGCCAATCATGAGCTTCGGGTTTTTGGCTTTAAGCGCTTCAGCAACCTTGGCATCGGATTCAAAAGAGGGTGTACTGGTGTGCAGCACAGCCAGCTCGTATTCTTTGGCAAGCGGAAGAATATCGTTGAGCGACACGCCGCGCGCGGGTGCATCAATCAGCTTGCTGCCGGGCACCAGTGCCGCGGGCTGGGCGAGCCAGGTGGGATACCAGAACGAACGGATCTCACGCCGCGCCTGGTAACGTGAGCCGGCTCCGCCGTCGAATCCTTCAAACGACGGAGGATTCAGAAACAGGGTTTTCATCATGAATTACGAACTCCTTTGTTCATCAACTGACCGTCGGAGCGGACCGAAAACTGCTGTTTCCGCCACTCAACGCTGCGGCCGAAGAAACTTGCCGCCCACACTAGGAAACTGAGCACGTCGCGTACGGGCGCAAGCCAAGGCGCCGCAGATCCGCGGATACAGAAACGGGTGTGTACCGCCCAGTGCAGCAGGACGCGTAGTATAACCGAAATGGCCACGGCCGTTAACCCCGCCGCCGCAGGCGCGAGCAACAAAAACAGCAGGGAAACCGCAACCGGATAGGTGATGAAGGAAAACGCATAGCCAGTCGGCTGCATGGTGCGTATGGTGCGGGCCCAGCGCAGTTCATGTTGGAACAGCACTTTGAAATTTGGTTCCCAGACCCTGTTTTCCACTACATATGTGGGCAATATGATTTTGAGTCCCTGTTGCGCAACATGCTTGCCCAAAACGTAGTCATCTGCGAGGTGGTCGGCGAGAGAAGGAAATCCGCCACTTGCTTCCAGCGCCTTGCGGGTAACCGCCATGGTAGACCCAAAACAGAAGTGCAATTCCTGAAATAGCAGCGCGACCAGAACCGATGGCGCGAAACAATCGTTGATAAACATCGCGCCCAACCGCGATGGCAATCCCGCCGCCACTCCCTTGTAAAGACAGGTGACCGCACCCACCTTTGGATCTTCGAATGGTGCAGCCACCGCCCGGAGATAGTGGTGTTCCACGCGCATATCGCTGTCGGCGACCACCAGCAGATCATGTTTCGCCGCGCGGTACATGCTCGCCAGAATACAAACCTTGAGATTGGCGCCGATCACGGTTTCATCAACGATCAGCGACACGTCGCGCTGCGGAAATTCTTTGATGAGGCGTTCAATGACCGCGATCGCGGGATCCTGTGCATCGCGTACACCGAACACCACTTGATAATCGGGATATTCCTGGTCGCAGAACGAGCGCAGGTTTTGATATAACTCCGGTTCCATGCCGCAAACCGGTTTCAGCAAGGTGATTGCTGGACAGTATCCGGATTGTGTTTGTGGCTGGTTGCCAAAGGCGATGACGCAGCGTATGGCGCAAACGAGATAAGCAAACGACGACAATGTAATTGCCGAAGCAATTAAGGTGAGCGTGGCAATGATGCTGTTCCTTAGTTTTAATATTGTTGCCAGATGAGAATTTTACCATGATTGACCCGGCTATCGTTTCGCAGGACATGCTGTTTCATCAAACCACCGATGCGCACGCGGCATCCAGGTAATTTAAGCTAAAATGAGCCCCTTCAGTACAGAAATCTAATTTCATCCAGCACTTTTGAGCAATATAACGAACGACGAAGGGGAAAAACATGCCGCATTGGCAGCCCAATAAAAGCGGCCAGCTCGGCGACGAAGCCTATCAGGACTATATCCTGCAGGGGGTGTCTCGCACTTTTGCGCTCACCATTCCCCAGTTGCCGCCGGGCCTGCGCAAGCCGGTGAGCAATGCATACCTGTTGTGCCGCATTGCCGATACCATTGAAGACGAACCTGCCTTGAGCGCAGAGCAGAAGCGCCATTTCTCGCGGCAATTCATCAAAGTCGTTGCCGGCGAAGTTGCATCGGAAACATTTGCCGCAGAATTTTATCCGTTGCTTTCCGAGCATACGCCGGAAGCGGAAAAAGACCTGATCAAAAACATGCCGCAGGTTATCCGCATCACCCACAGCTTCAGCGATAATCAGCGCACAGCGATGTTGCGCTGTATTCGCATCATGGCCAACGGGATGGCAACGTTCCAGTCGAATCCAAGTCCAAACGGATTAAAGGACCTGCCGCAGCTTGACAGCTATTGCTATCACGTTGCGGGGGTGGTTGGGGAAATGCTTACTGAGCTGTTTTGCGATTACTCCGGGGAAATCGGAAAAAATCGCGAAACAATGCTAAAATTGGCAACTTCCTTTGGTCAAGGCCTGCAAATGACCAACATTTTGAAAGATATCTGGGAAGACCGCATCCGCGGCGCATGCTGGCTGCCGCAGGACATTTTCCACGAATGCGGTTTCGATTTAAGAAATTTATCCAAGGATAGCCACGATCCCGCTTTTGGCGCTGGGTTGGAAAAATTGATTGCAATCGCTCATGCTCATCTACGCAATGCCTTGGCCTATACCCTGCTTATTCCTAAGCATGAAACCGGCATACGCAAGTTCTGCTTCTGGGCGTTGGGCATGGCGGTGCTCACCTTGCGCAAGATCAGCGCCAACCGGGCTTTTACTTCCGGCAATGAAGTAAAAATATCCCGGCGCGCGGTGAAAACGACGATACTGGCGACGCATTTAGCAGTGGGAAGCAATACCATGCCTCGCTGGCTGTTCAACCTGACGACGCTAGGCCTGCCGCGCGCTGCAGCATTATAATTTGGCGCATAAAAAATAATTTCCAGGGAAAAGTTGAATGCTTGAAAAGAACTACACCGAATTGGTATCCAGTATGAACTCCCAGTCCAGTGTTCGGGAACAATCCAATGTGCGTTCCATCGGAACGCGCAGTGCCGCACTATGGCAGGCGGTCAGCGCGGCGCGCGATGCCCTGCTTGCGCTGCAGCACGCAGAAGGCTACTGGTGCTTCGAGCTGGAAGCGGACTGCACTATACCCGCCGAGTACATCATGATGATGCATTTCATGGATGAAATCGATAACGGGCTGCAAGCCAAAATTGCGGTTTATCTGCGCAGACACCAGCAGCCTCACGACGGCTGGTCGTTGTATCCCGGCGACGGATTCGATTTGAGTTGTTCAGTGAAAGCTTATTATGCGTTGAAACTGGCGGGTGACAGTCCCGATGCGCCGCATATGGCGAGAGCCCGGGAAGCCATACTTGCTGCAGGCGGTGCTGCTCGCTGCAATGCGTTCACCCGCATTGCACTGGCGCTGTTTGCGCAGATTCCGTGGCGCGGCATACCGATGGTGCCAGTGGAAATCATGCTGCTGCCGCGCTGGTTTCCTTTCCATTTGAGCAAAGTGTCTTACTGGTCGCGCACGGTGATGGTGCCG
>DATHDD010000152.1:0-3510 GCA_035319205.1 Burkholderiales bacterium
GCTCGTCAATGACCGCAATTTCCATTGGCTTTTCCACACCGAATTCGGGATTGAGCGTCTTGAATTCGCGGTTCAGCAGTGCCGCGAGCTGGTGAATTCCTGCTTCGCCGCCAGGCGGGCATTGGTTGATGTCGGCTTCGCCAGTGGCAATTGCTTTGGCATAGGGCTCGCAGCCGCTGTAGCCGCACTTGCCGCATTGGGTTTGCGGTAGTAGCGCATCTATTTGCTGAACAAGAGGAGAGAATGCGGTCATTGCCGCAATTTTACCTTAATGCAGCGAAGATATAGATTAGGAACTTCTAATTAAAAGGATGATGCAAAACACCACGAGGAAGTCGGGATACGCGATGCGAGGAGCGATAAAGCGAGACAGTACATAGTAAGTACGACGAGCTTTAGAGCGAAGAGCAACAAGGTAAACCGGCTCCGCAGTCGTTTTGCTAGGCTGCGGCGCGGCGGCGCTGCAAGCGTATTAAGCAGCGGTCTATCCACAGCGCGGTGAGTTTCTCCTGCAGCGAATTCTGATTCAGGCGCGCGGAGAGCCCTTCGAAATCCACCTGGTCGAGCGGCTGGTCCTGGTTGAAGCAGGAAAACACATAACTGATGGCGCCTGTTTCCGGATCGACATGTGGCTGTAGGCATTGCGAACAGATTTCCTTCATCATGCATTGCATCGGCGAGTTGATTGAGCCGATGGCGAAGTGGTGCGGCTTGAGATAGGGTTTAAGCACCGCATGCCGCTCTTCGGCAACTGCTGCCATCATCTTGTCCGAGCCGATGGCGATGATGCGATCGGCGTCGTGCACTGCTATCTGCTGTGGCCCCAGTGCGCCCCTGGCGTAGGCTGTGATGCCCTGCACGATGTTGCCGACAAAAGCGCGGTCTTGCGGTCGTTCCGGTTGAAAACCGGGATGTTCGTCACAGCACCACACGACAACGTCTGCCGCGGCTTCTATTTCCTGCGCCTTGTAGCGGTCTATCATTTTTTTGTATCCGGCGAAATAAAGCACCTTTGAGCCGGCGCGGCGTAAGGCCTGGCCGATGGAGAAAAGCACCGCATTGCCCAGGCCGCCGCCGACCAGAATCACCGTCTCGCCCGAAGGAATTTCAGTGGGTGAGCCCGTCGGTCCCATCAGAATCACCGGTTCTCCAGGCTTCAGCAGCGTGCACAGATCAGCTGATCCGCCCATTTCCAGAACGATGGTGGAAATCAAGCCGCGCTTGGCATCCACCCACGCTCCGGTGAGCGCCAGGCCTTCCATGGTGAGCTGCGTGCCGTCCACTTTAATTGCGTGGGTTTCGTAATTCTGCAGCCGGTAGAACTGACCGGGACGGAAGCGGCGCGCTGCTTGTGGCGCTTGGACCACGACTTCGACGATGCTCGGCGTAAGTCGGATTACATCGTGCACGGTGGCGCGCAATTCGTGATTGAGTTGAGCAAGGAATTCAGCATCGCTTTTGCCGCTCGCTGGTTTTACGCGCTCGAGCACGCGGCTCACCACCGGGTAGCCTTGCTTCGCCCCGCCCATCGCTTTCACTACATTACCGAAATAGGAAGGATGCAGATCTCCAAAGAAGCTGATAAAGCGCCCGTCACTGCGCTTCGACAGCAGTACATTCACAATCTTCGGCTTGGAAATATTGCGCTCGGGTTTTACCGGATTGCCATCTTCGTCACATGCCTGGAAGTAGCGGCCGTCCAGTTTAAAATTCTCCGGATCCTCGCGCGCCAGAACAGTATTGGGCTGCGTTCCCGCCGCGACCAGAATGGTGTGCGCGGGAAGTTCGACCTGATTGATTTCATTCCAGTGGCCTGCTGCGTCTCTGCTCTGCACCGACATGCGGATGGCGCGTGCTGCGCCAAATGAATCCACTTCCACGCGCATGGGGTTCAAGCCTTCGGCAAAGCGGACGCCTTCCTGCAGCGCCTTTTCCACTTCTTCGTGGTTCAGTGTATACGAGGGGCTGTCTATCAGGCGCTTGCGGTAAGCAATGGTCACGCCGCCCCAGCTTTGCAGCAATTCCAGAATGCGCGGTGTACGGCCTTCGGCTTGAGCTGCTGCACGTTCGGCACGGATGGCCCGGGCGTGTTCGATAAATTCATCAGCAATATGCCGCTCTTCAGGATGCCAGCTGTGGCGCACTGCTGCGACACCGCGCTCGGCAACCAGGGTTTCATAGCGATAGAGGAATTTTTCTACTTGCAACGGGTAATAGGCGAGCGATTCAGTCGCGGTATCTATCGCAGTCAACCCGCCGCCGATTACCACCACCGGAAGCCTGATTTGCATGTTGGCTATAGAATCCGTTTTGGCTGCGCCGGTCAATTGTAAAGCCATCAAAAAATCGGAAGCGGTGCGCACCCCGCGCACTAGTCCGTTCGGCATGTCTATCACTGTCGGGCGCCCCGCTCCTGCCGCAACCGTAATATGGTCGAAGCCTTGCGCGAATGCTTCATCCACCGTAAGCGTGCCGCCAAAGCGTACGCCGCCGAACATCGCGAACTGGCTGCGGCGCTCCAGCAGCATGCGGATCAGTTTCAGGAAATTCTTGTCCCAGCGTACAGTGATGCCGTATTCGGCCACGCCGCCGAAACCTGCCATCACGCGGTCGTCAAGCGATTCGTACAATTCGCCAATGATTCGGACGGGCTTGAAAGGCACGCGTGTGCCGTGAGCATCAACACCTGAAATATCCGCAGGTAGCGGCTCGATTTTCAATCCATCTATGCCGACCACGGTATGGCCGTCGTTCATCAGATGGTGCGCCAGAGTAAAGCCGGCAGGGCCCATTCCTGCAACAAGCACGCGGCGATGAGTAGGCGCTTTAGGATAGGGACGCCGCAGATCGAGCGGGTTCCAGCGGCTGAGCAGGCTGTAAATTTCAAAGCCCCACGGCAGTTCCAGCACATCTTTCAGCGTGCGCGTCTCTGCTTGAGGAATATTGACCGGGTCTGTTTTCTGGTAGATGCAGGACTTCATGCAGTCATTGCAGATTCGATGCCCGGTGGCTGCAACCATCGGATTGTCCACCACGATCATCGCCAGCGCCCCGATGACCTCACCCTGGGTCTTCACTTTGTGGAACTCGGAGATTTTTTCTTCGAGAGGGCAGCCGGCGAGTGTTACGCCGAACACGGTTTTCTTAAACAGTGCAGTACCGTCGGACTGCGGTTTTTCGCGCAGGCCGGTGGAGCAGGAATCCTTGCCCTGTTCGTGGCACCAGATGCAGTAATGGGCTTCATCGAGCGCGCCAACCAAGTCGGTGCCGGAATCGGTGAGTGCGAAACCCCGACGGCGGCGCAAGTGTTTTTCATCGAGTGAATAAGCGGTATAGCCTTTGCTGTCGTCCGTTACCACCGGCACGAGCCGCATATAGTTGAGTTTGGATGGCGCCTTGAACAAAACGCCGCGGCTGTGGCGTTCGCGTCCCGCCGGAGTCAATGCCGCCCATGCGGCATACAGCAGTGCAAGTCGCAGCTTGTCGGCATTTGTTGCTTCATCTTTTTGC
>DATHDD010000153.1:0-11800 GCA_035319205.1 Burkholderiales bacterium
CCGGTTTAATCCAGACCGGCAGCCGCGTCACTTACCAATTGCTGTTTGCGGGCGAGCCGGAAGCGATAGCCGGCTTCCGCGCCTGGGCGCAAACCCGACTGACTTTGGGCGAACGCCTGGAGGGCGTACAGGATGCGCGTCCGGAAATCAAGGCAGCATTGGAGCGCGCGCAGAAATATCTAGGGTTAGCTGCGCTGATGAGCGTGGTGCTCGCTGCAGTGGCGGTGGCGCTGGCGACACAGCGTTTCGTGCAACGGCATATGGACGGCTGCGCCATGATGCGCTGTCTGGGCTCAAGCCAAAACGAGATATTGCGCCTGTATTTTTATCATTTCCTGCTGTTGGGCGTGGCAGCAAGCGTGCTGGGTTGCCTGTTCGGTTTATTGGCCCAGGAATTTCTTGCTTACTGGCTGAGTATTCTGGCTGCAAGGCAACTGCCTTATCCAAGCCTGTTGCCGGCAAGCCGGGGCTTTGCCTGCGGTCTGCTGCTGCTCCTGGGGTTTGCTCTTCCGCCGCTCATGCGCTTGAGCCAAGTGCCGACTTTGCGGGTATTGCGGCGCGAACTGGGAATCCCCAAAGGCATGGGTAGCGCTGGGTATATTCTGGGCTTTGCTGTAATCGCAGCAATGCTGCTATGGCAGGCGAATGACTTGAAGCTGGGTCTATATGTGCTGGGCGGGCTGATCACCGGCGTTGTACTGTTTGCGTATATTGCGCTTGTGCTCCTTAGACTGTTGGGACGTTTGCGCAGCGGTGTTGGAGTGGCTTGGCGCTTTGGATTGGCCAGCGCGCGCCGCCGCTCCTCGGCAAGCGTGTTACAGGTAGTATGCTTAAGCGCAGGAATAATGGCGTTGCTTCTGCTCACGTTGGTGCGCAACGACTTGCTGCAAAGCTGGAGAAGCAGCTTGCCGCCCGCGGCGCCAAACCGCTTCCTGGTGAATATCCAGCAGGACCAGCTGCAGACGCTGCATGAATTTTTCGCCGTCCATGGCCTGGGCCAGCCGCGCATATTCCCAATGGTGCGCGGCAGGCTGACCGCCATTAACGGCAAAACCGTGACCTCCGCGGACTACACCGAGCAGCGCGCGAAACGCTTGATCGAGCGCGAGTTCAATCTATCCTGGACGCGCGAGATGCAAGACGACAACAAGATTGTAGCCGGACGCTGGTGGCGCGAGCAGGACACGGGCAAAGCGATGTTCTCGGTGGAACAAGGCTTGGCAGAGACCCTGGACATACGGCTTGGGGATGTGCTCACCTATGATATAGCCGGCGCTGTATTGAGCGGGCAGGTTGCCAGCTTGCGCAAAGTAGATTGGGATAGTTTCAGGGTAAACTTCTTTGTCATTGCGCCGCCCGGCGTGCTGGAGAATTACCCGGTGAGCTATATCACAAGCTTTTACTTGCCGGCTGACCGTTTGGCGGTAATCAACGATCTCATCAAGGCGTTTCCGAATTTCCTGGTGATAGACGTGGCTGCGATTATCACCCAGGTGCAAAAAATCATGGACAGGGTAGTGCAGGCAGTGGAATTCGTTTTCATGTTCAGCGTGCTCGCCGGATTGATGGTGCTTTATGCGGCAATCGTCGCAGCGCAGGATGAGCGCATGCTGGAAGCGGTAATGCTGCGCACGCTTGGTGCAAGCAGGGGGCATATCATGCGCGCCCAGCTTTCCGAGTTTTTCGCGATTGGATCTTTGGCGGGTCTGCTTGCCGCGACTGGCGCAAGCGCCCTGGGTTATGTCCTGGCTTCCAACGTATTGAATGTCGCGTATACCCTGAATCCGTGGCTGTGGATAATAGGTTCAGCAGGCGGCGCAGCGGGGGTGATACTGGCATGCTTGCCGCAGCTGCATGCCACACTCAGCCGTCCGCCATTGCAAGGCCTGTACAGCTTCAGTTAGGGTCAGTCTGGATGCGCTATACTGATTCAGGCTAACGGAGAATTTATGAATGAAATTTTGTTGGGTACTGTCGCGTTGCTTGTTCTGGGCATTGTTTTCTGGATAAGCTACACGCTGCTTACGCGGCAAAATCTGTCAAGCGAGCTGGGGCAGCTGATGGAAGACAAGCACCGCACCATGCTCAAGGATTTGCACGAGGGGCTGACCCGACAGGGCGACCGCCTGGATGAGAAGCTCACGCAAACTTCTGAACGGCTGCGCACCACGATGGATGAACGCTTGCAGCAGATCAGCGGGAAAGTGAGCGAGCGACTCGACGAAGGATTCAAAAAGACCAACGAAACCTTCACCAATGTAATGACACGGCTTGCCACCATAGATGAGGCGCAAAAGAAGATAGACGGGCTTACCAGCAACGTGGTAAGCCTGCAGGAATTGCTCGGCGACAAGCGCTCGCGCGGCGCTTTTGGCGAAGTGCAGCTGGAGGCGCTGGTGAGAAATGTCCTGCCGCCTTCCGCTTATACCATGCAATACACCTTAAGCAACGGCAGCCGCGCGGACTGTGTACTGCGGCTTCCCGAGCCCACCGGCATGGTCGCGGTGGATTCCAAGTTCCCTCTCGAAAACTATCACCGCATGTTCGCGCCGGGTGTCAGTGAAATCGAGCGCGCCCAGGCGCAGCGCCAGTTCAAGGCGGACGTAAAAAAACATGTAGACGATATCAGCCAGAAATACATCGTTGCCAATGAGACTTCGGACGGCGCGGTGATGTTTGTGCCGGCGGAAGCGGTATTTGCAGAAATCCATGCTTACCATTTCGACATCGTGGATTACGCGATGCAACAAAGGGTGTGGATTGTTTCCCCGACCACGCTGATGGCGGTGCTGAACACCGCCCGGGCAGTGTTAAAAGATGTGGAAATGCGCAAGCACATGAACGTTATCAAGGAAGCGCTCGCCAAATTGAGCATAGATTTTGAACGTTTTGATTTGCGCATGAAGAATCTCGCCAACCATATCCGCCAGGCGCACGAAGACGCCCAGGCAGTTCACACCACCAGCAGGAAGATCAGCGACAAATTCAAGCGCATCGAAGGCGTGGAACTGGAGGAGAGCGAGCCGGCTGCCATGCTGGATGTGAAGCAGGGACGCGAAGAGTTGCGTTGAGGATGTGGGGTCTCAAAGCTTGGCGCAGGCGGTTTACTTCAGGCCGCGCCGCAGTCGATGAAGAGTTGTGGGAGAAGGTTGTTTCACGCTTTGCTTTCCTGCGCGCTCTGACTCCCGGTGAAAAGAGGCGCCTTCACCATCTGACGCAACGCTTCCTCGGCACCAAGCAAATCAGCGGCGCGGCCGGACTGCAGTTAACGGATGAAATGCGCACTGTGATTGCTGCCCAGGCCTGCTTGCTCATCCTCAACCTAAGCCTTGATTACTACCAGGGCTGGGTCGAAGTCATCGTTTATCCCGGCGATTTTATGCCGCAGCGCGAATACACTGATGAAGACGGCGTGGTGCATGTTGAGCGCGAGCCAATGCAGGGGGAGGCCTGGCTGCAAGGCCCGGTGATTTTGTCCTGGGAAGCCGCTGCCGATTTGGAGAATAATCTGGGCGTCAATGTTGTGATTCACGAATTTGCGCACAAGCTCGACATGCTGAATGGCGAACCCAATGGTTTCCCGCCTTTGCATGATGACATGAGCCGCGAAGCCTGGCTGCAGGATTTCACCAGTGCCTACCAGGATTTCTGCGTCCGGGTTGACAGGGGAGAAGACACTGCGATCGATCCTTACGCTGCAGAGAACCCGGGTGAATTTTTTGCGGTATTGAGCGAAGTTTTCTTTGAAACCCCACAAGTGCTAAATCGCGCTTATCCGGAAGTATACCGGCAGCTCAGCCTATTTTACCGCCAGGACCCTGCGATGGGAGTGATGCACTGATAACACAGAGATATACTTCAATCTATCCCGTAAGTATTGCCAGGTTTTGCATGCAATATTACAGACTGCGGATTCAGGTCGTTTTCTTGGCGGCACCGGAAAGAGGGGCAACCGCTTCTAACTCGCTCAGCTCCTCAGGCGTGTTGATGTTGCTGAAAGCTTCCACTTCGTCATCAAAAGGCACTTCCACCAGCTTGAGGGATGCATACCAGGCGTCTATCTTGCGCCCGCCGGAATTGAGAAACTTGCTTAAATGATCGAGCACATCGCGCCGGCACAGGCAAAACACAGGATGGGGTTGAGTAAAAGTTTTGGCTACCGCAAGCTGCGCTTTCGCGACAGTGAGTCCCTTATGCAGGCGCTCTACCAGGTCTGCAGGAAGAAATGGTGAATCGCAGGGCACGGTTGCAACAAGTCCATGATGCGCCTCTACAAGCCCGCGGTGCAACCCGGCGAGGGGGCCGGCAAAACCCCCGATTTCATCCGGGATGATGCGGTAACCAAAGCGAGCGTATTGCTCGAGATTCTGGTTGGCGTTAATCAGCACTTCGTCCACTTGCGGGGTGAAGCGGGCCAGCACCCATTCGATAAAAGGCTTGCCTTGCAGCACAGTCAATCCCTTGTCCACCCTGCCCATGCGCTGGCCTTGGCCGCCCGCCAGAATCACGCCGGTGATTTTTTCCATGAACGAACTCAGGTGAGCGATGCTTGCTTGGTCTTGATAAAGCGCGATTCGCCGGTGAACAGCAGATAATGCTTGCCTGCTGCGCGGCCGATCATGGTGAGGCCGATTTTTTTTGCGATCTCATAGCCCATCTGGGTAAGTCCGGAGCGGGATACCAGGAAAGGGATCTCCATCTGCGCACATTTAATCACCATCTCCGAGGTGAGACGCCCGGTGGTGTAGAAAATCTTGTCGCGGCCTTCGATGCGATCCAGCCACATTTGACCCGCAATGGCATCGACCGCGTTGTGCCTCCCCACGTCTTCGATGAGCATCAGGATTTCACTGCCCTTGCACAGCGCGCAGCCGTGCACCGCGCCTGCGGTTTTGTAGACTGTGTCATGTCGGCGCACGTTGTCCATCAATGCATAATAGGTTTCCTCGGCGAGGTAAACGTCGCTTGGCAGCATGAGTTTGTCGATTTCGTCCATCAGCTCGCCAAACACCGTGCCTTGGCCGCAGCCGGTGGTGACCGTGCGTTTTTCCATGCGCCCGTCGAGGTCCTGAATGCCATGCCGCGTATGCACGGCGACCGCATCGGTTTCCCAATCCACTTGCACGGCTATGATTTCATCAATACTGTTAACCAGGCGCTGATTGCGCAGATAGCCTATAGCCAAGGCTTCAGGAGCCGCGCCTAGGGTCATGAGGGTTACGATTTCCCGCTTGTCCACATACAAGGTAAGAGGATGTTCGCCGGCAATCTGCGTATCCGACCATTCGCCGTGTTCATTCAGTGAGCGCACGGCAAAGGTGAGCGGGCGGCTCGCGCGGGTGATTTTCGGGCGATAGGGGGTACCCATACTTCAGCCTATAGTAAAGTTATTACAAGATATAACCATAAGTGGCAATGAAAGAAAATACACCGAATACCCATATTTTGACAGTGGCTTTTTGTTGTATCTTTTGTTACCGGGGCGCAGAATCATGGCTAAACGGGGGAAGGCGATGAAACATCCCAGCATATCGGTAGCGGTAATAATGGAACGCCTGACTTTGGACAACCAATGGTGTTCTGAAAAGTGGGAGGCGAAAGGCATTATTCCTGACATCAGCGGCGGGAATAAGGAGTCTCGTGTCATATTCGAAGACGGTAGGCAAAAACAAATATTATTCCCTGGATTCGATGTAACACTTCATCGGGATGAGGCGGAGGGTTATTATTTAAATTTGAGTTCCCCCCAGCCCAAAGTTTTTGTCTCATGGCGTTCCCAGGAAGATTTGGCAGTGCCCTACATCGTCACGGTAAGCTACAACGAAGCCGCGCGCTGGATGGATTCAAATGAACAGGTTGACGGAGTTCCGATGCCGCGGGACATTGCTGATTGGCTGGGGGATTACGTGAATCAATTCTACAAGCCTGAACCCAAAAAACGGCAGCGCCCGCAATCTTTTGTGTCGCCTGCGCGCAGGACCGAGAAAAGCACCGGCTGAGCCATGCAACGCAAGGAATCCTTTCTGAGCAGGTGGTCTCGTCTCAAACAACAGGCGCAGAGCCTGATAAAGACCGAGCCGGCAAAGCCTTTAGCCAATGAGCCCAAACTGCCGCCAGTGGAACAACTCAACATGGAATCGGATTACACTGCTTTCTTCCACCCGAAAGTGGACGAGAAGCTGCGCCGCGAAGCGCTGCACAAGTTGTTCAGCGACCCGCATTTCAACGTCATGGATGGTCTTGACGTATATATAGAGGATTACGGCAAGCCGGACCCGATTCCTCCCGAGATGCTGGCACGACTGTTGGAATCGAATCCATTGCTGTTTCCTGCAAGGGAAGAGCAGGCTGCCGGTCAATTACAAGGAAAAAAGACCCGTGAAGACCTGCCGCAACCGCAGCTTCAAACTGCTATGGAGTCCAAACAGGAAAATACCTTACCAAATACTGACGCCAAATCTAAAAGTTGATTAGCTTATTGATGGATATATCTGGCTTATGGGTGTAGATAGCAAAAACATACTGGTGTGCAACTGCAACAAGACCATGCCACTGGACGCCAAGGCGCTGACACGCGCTTTGCAGCTGAAAACACCCGTCATGGTTCACCATGAGCTATGCCGTCACCAGGTATCGGCGTTTGAGTCAGGCCTCAAGCAGGGTAGTGACGTACTGGTCGCCTGCACGCAGGAAGCGCGTCTCTTTGGCGAGCTTGCCGAGCAGATTGATCCCAACGCCGAGGTCTCTTTTGTCAACATCCGCGAACAGGCGGGCTGGTCGGCTGAAGCCGGTAAAGCCACGCCGAAAATTGCTGCATTGCTTGCTGCTGCTGCGCTTCCTGAACCTGATCCGGTACCCAGCGTCAGCTATAAATCCGCAGGGCAACTCCTGATCATCGGCCCAGCATCGGCTGCTTTGGGATGGGCGGAACAGCTTGCCGAGCAAATGGATGTGAGCGTGCTTCTGACCGATGTCAAAGGCGCGAATGAATTGCCGGCACAAAGGCGCTACCCGGTGTTTTCTGGGAAAGTGGATTCTGTGAAAGGTTATCTGGGCGCTTTTGAGGTCACTTGGAACCAAGCCAACCCGATAGACCTGGAAACCTGTACGCGCTGCAACGCCTGTATTGAGGTTTGCCCTGAGCAGGCAATTGACTACAGCTACCAGATTGATCTCGATAAATGCAAAGCGCACCGCAAATGCGTTGCAGCCTGTGGCGATATCAAAGCCATTGATTTCGAGCGGCGCGACACTGCGCGTTCCGAACATTATGATCTGATTCTCGATTTATCCGCGTCGCCGCTGTTGAAAATGCACCAGCCGCCGCAGGGGTATTTCGCCCCGGGACATGATCCGCTTGCGCTGGCGCGTGCGGTTAATCAGCTGGCGCAGATGACCGGCGAATTCGAAAAGCCCAAATTTTTCATCTACAGGGAATCAATTTGTGCGCACAGCCGCTCGGAAATTACCGGATGTTCGAAGTGTATTGATATCTGTTCCACGCGCGCTATTTCCCCGGATGGCGATCATGTAAAAGTGGAGCCGCACTTGTGCATGGGCTGTGGGGCCTGTGCCAGCGTATGTCCATCAGGAGCGATGGGTTACGTTTATCCGCGCGTGGCTGACCTTGGCGCCCGCATCAAGACCCTGCTGCAGACCTACCTCGATGCCGGTGGAAAGGATCCCTGTTTGCTGCTGCACAACGCCAGCGACGGTCGGGAACTGATCGCCAAGCTCGGCCGCCGCGGCAAAGGCCTGCCTGCAAACGTCATTCCGCTGGAAACTTTTCACGTTGCTTCATTAGGCATGGATTTAATGCTCGGAGCCGTGGCGCTTGGTGCGACAAACCTGGTAGTGCTTGCTACCGGAAGCGAAGCCCCGGATTACCTGATTTCACTGCGCACCCAGATGGAATTCGCAGAAGAAATCCTGCAAGGGCTGGGTTATAACGGGAGTCATTACCAGCTGATTGAAGCACGGGATGTGGCAACACTCGAAAGGGCGGTATGGGGAATCCAGCCTGCTCGATCGGTCCAACCGGCGGGTTTCAATCTGTTTAACGAAAAACGCACCACACTGGATTTTGCTTTTGACCATCTGGCTAAAAATGCCCCTAATAGCAAAGAGGAAATAGTGCTTTCCAACGGGGCGCCTTACGGCAAAATAGACGTTAATAAAGAATCCTGTACCCTGTGCATGGCTTGTGTCGGTGCCTGTCCTGAAAATGCCCTGCTGGATTCAAAGGAATTGCCCCAGCTCAAGTTTATTGAGCGCAATTGTGTGCAGTGCGGCATTTGCGAAAAAACCTGCCCGGAACAGGCCGTCAGCCTTACCCCTAGATTGTTATTGACTAAGGAAGCGCGGAGTCCGAGAATAATTAACGAGGCCGAGATTTTCGCTTGTATTCGCTGCGGGAAGCCTTTTGCCACCAAGCAGATGATAAATAACATGCTGGGCAAGCTCGGTACGCATTCAATGTTCAGCGGAAGCACCGCACTCGCACGGCTGCAGATGTGCGCTGATTGTCGTGTCGTAGACATGATGAACAACAAAAATGAACAGTCAATTTTTGATGTGAGGAGCTGATGAGCGCAGCACTCGCTCAGGTCAAATTGAATCCCCCTCCTGTAGCCCAGGAAGACGTGGCGCGCGCGCGCATGTATGCGCTGATTGCACGCCTGTTGTATGCCCCCGATGAACAATTACTGCGAGCCATTGCCAGCGCCGACGAAATCGTTGCTGAAACCGCCCCTTTGATGGAAGCGTGGCATGAGCTTGCTTCCGCGGCACAGGCATGTGATGCAGAAGCCGTGGAAGAGGAGTACGAGAAACTGTTTATAGGTGTCGGGCGACCCGAAGTAATGCTGTATGGCTCGTACTACCTTGCAGGCTTCATGATGGAGAAACCACTTGCGGTGCTGCGCGATGATCTGGTGCAAATTGGGCTTGCCCGCAATGAATCGGTATGCGAACCCGAAGATCATCTTGCAGCTCTGTGCGATGTGATGCGCTATTTGATTATCGGCGATGAAAGTCGCGACGCAGCGAGTCTGGAACAGCAAAAGCAGTTTTTCACCCGCAACATCCAAATCTGGTATCAGCGTTTTTGCGATGCCTTGCTTGAGTCGGAGGCAGCAAATTTTTACAAGCACGTGGCGCGCTTTATAAAGGTTTTTTTTAAAATTGAATCTGAATCTTTCGAAATGTCATAACATTGAGGCAGCAACAATCTTTTTGGAAGGAGACAAAAAATGGCAGAGACCAAGAGCAGATTGAGCAGGAGAAACTTCCTGCTCGCGGTTGGCGCAGGAAGCGCCGGCGCGGCGGCGGCCATGCTTGCCAAAAACGTTCCCCAGGCGGAAACCAAAGTTGAGGCAGGGGATGAAGCAAAGGGCAAGGGCTATCGTGCTTCCGAGCATGTTCGCAATTACTATCGAACCACTGAAGTCTGATATAGAGGAGAATTAACATGCTGCTTACTAGAAAATCCAGCGCGGTTGCAGGAATGCCCAGCCGCATAAGCCGCAGCTTGTCAGGCGTGGTCGGTAAAACCATGGACCGGCGAACATTTCTCAAGCGTTCCGGTCTCACCGTCGGTACAGGCGCATTTGCCAGCCAATTGCCGTTCAACATGATTGGCAAAGCCAGCGCCGCCGCAGAAACCCAGGGCACCGGAAATATCCAGGTCAAGCGCTCGGTCTGTACGCATTGTTCAGTGGGTTGTGCCATTGACGCCGTAGTGCAAAATGGTGTGTGGATCCGCCAGGAACCGGTATTTGATTCCCCACTCAATCTCGGCGCTCACTGCGCTAAAGGCGCTGCGGTACGCGAGCACGGTCATGGCGAGTACCGCCTGAGATACCCGATGAAGCTGGAAGGCGGAAAATGGAAGAAAATCAGCTGGGATCAGGCAATCAACGAAGTCGGCGACAAGATCTTGCAAATCAAGAAGGAAAGCGGTCCCGATGCGACTTACTGGATCGGTTCCTCCAAGCACAACAATGAGCAAGCTTATCTGATGTGCAAATGGGTACGACTGTTCGGCACCAACAATACTGACCACCAGGCGCGCATCTGCCACTCCACTACCGTGGCGGGTGTCGCCAACACGTGGGGTTACGGTGCGATGACGAATTCCTATAATGACGAGAGCAACTCCAAGTGCATTTTATTCCTCGGCAGCAACGCCTGCGAGGCGCACCCGGTTTCCATGCTTCACACCCTGCATGCCAAGGAAACTGGAGCGAAAGTTATCGTAGTGGATCCGCGTTTTACGCGCACCGCAGCCAAAGCGGATATGTTTGTGCGCCACCGCTCAGGAAGCGACGTGGCTTTCATTTACGGGATGCTTTATCACATATTCAAGAACGGCTGGGAAGACAAACAGTACATCCATGACCGCGTCTACGGCATGGAAAAGGTTCGCGAGGAAGTGATGAAATGGACTCCTGACAAGGTTCAGGATGTCACCGGAGTACCAGAAGAGCAGGTTTACAAGGTTGCCGAAGCGATGGCCAAAAACCGCCCAAGCACCATCGTCTGGGCGATGGGCCAGACCCAGCACACCACTGGTAACGCCGTGGTCCGTGCAAGCTGTATCTTGCAACTGGCTTTAGGCAACGTTGGCACATCCGGCGGAGGCTGCAACATTTATCGCGGCCATGACAATGTACAAGGTGCGACTGATGTCGGACCCAACCCTGACTCGTTGCCGGGTTACTACGGTCTTGCAGAAGGCTCGTTCAAGCACTGGTGCAATGTCTGGAATGTGGATTTCGAGTGGCTCAAGGCACAGTATCCTGCGGGCATGATGGGCAAACCCGGCATTACTGTGTCGCGCTGGATTGACGGCGTCATGGACAAAAACGAGAACATCGACCAGGGTCCGAACATTCGCGCGGTAATCTACTGGGGCCATGCGCCGAACAGCCAGACTCGAGGCGCAGATATGGTCGAGGCGATGAAGAAGCTCGATCTTCTCGTTGTGATTGATCCTTATCCTTCAGCCACCGCATCGATGGCGGCAATGGTGAGGAAAGACGGCGTCTACCTGCTGCCCGCTGCTACTCAGTTCGAGACTTCAGGCTCGGTGACGGCTTCCAACCGTTCGCTGCAATGGCGCGAAAAGGTAATCGAGCCGCTGTTCGAATCCAAGCCCGACGAAACCATTATGTATTTGCTCGCAAAGAAATTCGGATTTGCAGACCAGTTAGTGGGCAAGAAGGACGGCAAGCAGAACATTCGAGTGGAGAAAGACCAGCCGAACATCGAAGACATCACCCGCGAATTCAATCGCGGCACATGGACCATCGGTTACACCGGCCAGTCGCCTGAGCGCCTGCAGGCCCATATGCGCAACATGCACGTGTTCGATGTCAAGACCTTGCGCGCTAAGGGCGGCAAGGATGCCAAGACCGGCTACGTGCTGGATGGTGATTACTTCGGCCTGCCCTGGCCGTGCTATGGTACGCCGGAAATGAAGCATCCCGGTACGCCCAACCTGTACGACACTTCCAAGAACGTGATGGACGGCGGAGGTAACTTCCGAGCCAACTTTGGCGTAGAGAAGGACGGCGTTAATCTGCTGGCGGAAGACGGCTCGCACTCCAAAGGCGCCGATATCACGACCGGTTATCCGGAGTTCGATCATGTGTTCCTGAAGAAACTCGGCTGGTGGGATGAGTTAACCGAAGCGGAAAAAGCCAAGGCTGAAGGTAAGAACTGGAAGACCGACCCCTCGGGGGGCATTATCCGTGTAGTAATGAAGAACCACGGCTGCCATCCCTTCGGCAACGCCAAG
>DATHDD010000154.1:0-15255 GCA_035319205.1 Burkholderiales bacterium
TCTCTCTCAGGTGAGAACCGTTGAAGTCGGTTACCGCAACAACGTCCGAAGCAAGGTGCTAAAGGAATCGCTGATGCTCACCGACGATGAGAACATTATTGATATCCAGTTCGCGGTGCAATACATCCTGAAAAGTCCGGAGGAATACCTGTTCAACAACCGTTCGCCGGATGAGGCGGTGTTGCAGGCGGCAGAAACTGCAATACGCGAAATCGTAGGAAAAAGCAAAATGGATTTCGTGCTCTATGAAGGCCGTGAGCAAGTGGCGGCTCACGCCACCAAGCTGATGCAGGAAATCCTCGACCGCTACCGAACCGGCATATTGATCAGCAAAGTAACCATGCAAAACGCGCAGCCTCCGGAGCAGGTGCAGGCGGCGTTTGACGACGCGGTGAAAGCGGGCCAGGACCGCGAGCGGCAAAAAAACGAAGGCCAGGCCTATGCCAATGACGTGATTCCCAAAGCGCGAGGTGGCGCTGCGCGCCTGCTGCAGGAAGCTGAAGGCTACCGGCAGCGGGTCATTGCTGATGCCGAAGGCGACGCCAGCCGCTTCCGGCAGATCCTGGTGGAATACAGCAAGGCGCCGGCGGTGACGCGCGACCGCCTGTACCTGGACATGATGCAGCAGGTGCTTTCCAGCACCAACAAGGTGTTGATAGACCAGAAGTCCGGAACCAATCTGCTTTACCTGCCACTGGACAAGCTGTTGCGCGAAGGAGGTTCGGCGGCGTCCACACAGACGCAGGAACTTCCGCCCAGAGCCGCAGCGCCCGAACCGGCGCAACAGACGGAGGGCACCGCGCGTTCTCGCGAAGCGTTCCGCAGCCGCGAGCGGGAGCAGCGCCAATGAAAAACATCGGCGCCGTGCTGATCGGCATTATTGTCGTGCTGGTGGTGGCCAGCCTCGGCATGTTTACCGTTGATCAGCGGCAAAACGCCATCGTATTCCGCCTGGGTGAAATCATCTCGATTAAAAAAGAGCCCGGATTGTATTTCAAGGTTCCAATTCTCGACAATGTGCGCTTCTTCGATACGCGTATTCTCACTTTTGATTCACCTGAGCCTGAACGTTTCCTCACTTCTGAGAAAAAAAACGTGCTGGTGGATTCATTCGTCAAATGGCGCATTGCGGATGTCAAGCAGTATTACATCAGCGTGGGCGGTGACGAGCAGAGGGCGCAGCTGCGGCTTGCGCAAACGGTGAATTCCAGTCTGCGCGATGAATTCGGCAACCGTACCGTACATGATGTTGTTTCAGGCGAGCGCGACCATATCATGGAGCTGATGCGGGATAAAGCGAACGAGGATGCACGCAAGATAGGAGTGCAGGTGCTGGATGTGCGGATAAAACGAGTGGATTTGCCGCAGGAAGTGAGCGAATCGGTTTATCGCCGCATGGAAGCGGAGAGAAAGCGTGTTGCTAACGAGTTGCGTTCAACCGGCGCGGCAGAGTCCGAGAAAATCCGCGCCGATGCCGACCGCCAGCGCGAAGTCATTCTCGCCGAAGCTTACCGCGACGCGCAGCGCACCAAGGGTCAGGGCGATGCCAAAGCCGCGGCAATCTATGGCGAGGCCTACCAGCAAAACCCGGAGTTTTATGCTTTTTACCGCAGCCTGGAAGCCTACCGGCAAGGTTTCAAGGCTAAAAATGACCTGTTAGTGCTCGACCCCAATTCGGAATTCTTTAAATACCTGAAGCACGCCGGCAAGCCGGGCAAATAGGCGATCCATGTCCAAGTATCTGCTGACAGCGTTTGCCTTGATGCTGGTGCTGGAAGGAATACTTCCCTTTCTGCTGCCGACCGTCTGGCGTGAAGCATTCAAGAGACTGATTGAGATGACAGACGGGCAAATCCGGTTCATTGGGCTCACTTCCATGCTTGCCGGTCTGCTGGTGCTTTTTCTGGTGCGATGATGCGTAACTGGCTGCTTCCTCAACATATTGAAGACATATTGCCGCCCGAGGCGCGCCGCATTGAACAGTTGCGCCGGGCTGTTCTTGATCTTTTTTATGTGCACGGTTATCAACTGGTGATGCCACCGCTGCTTGAATATGTCGAGTCGCTGCTCACCGGTACCGGTCGTGATATGGATTTGAAGACCTTCAAACTGGTGGACCAGTTGAGTGGCCGGATGATGGGCCTGCGCGCCGACATCACTCCGCAGGTGGCGCGCATTGATGCGCACCTTTTGAATTGCCCGGGAATCACCCGTTTATGCTATTGCGGCAGCGTGGCGCACACCCTGCCTTCGGCATACACGCACACCCGCGAGCCGCTGCAGATCGGCGCCGAGCTTTACGGTCACGCCGGTTTGGAGAGCGACAGCGAGATTCAGCGCCTGATGCTGCAAGCGCTCAAGCTTGCGGGCATTGACGAGTTGCATCTTGATCTCGGCCATGTTGCGATATTTCGCAGCATCGTCAAGCTCGCGGAGATGCCCGTCGAGCTTGAAGCTGAGCTTTTCGGAGCGCTGCAATCCAAGGACAAACCCGCTTTGCGTGAGTTGACGCGGACACTCAATCGTCGCGTGAGCCAGGCGCTGTTGTTGCTGCCCGAACTTTATGGTGGCGACGAGGTATTGGAACATGCAGCCAAAAACCTGCCTGATTACCCGGAAATTTCTGCGGCGCTTAGTGATTTGCGCACGCTTGCGAAAGAACTGCGGAACAAAGTGTCGAGCTTGTGTTTTGATTTGGCAGAAATGCGCGGCTATCGCTACCACAGCGGCATGATGTTCAGCGCTTACGCCAAGGGTTCGGCTGACGCAATCGCCGTAGGCGGGCGCTACGACGAAGTTGGCAAAGCTTTCGGTCGCGCGCGGCCTGCGACCGGATTCAGCATGGATTTGCGCGAAGTCTCGGCGCTGCTTCCAGTCAAGCCTTTGCCGGCGGCGATACTCGCGCCTTATGCCCAGGATGCGGCTCTGCAAAAAAAGATAGCCAGCCTGCGCGAACAGGGAGAGATCGTGATCGTTGATTTGCCGCAGCATGAAGACTCGCGCCACGGGCTCAACTGCGACCGCGCTTTGGTATTGCGCAACGGAGTTTGGGAAGTAAGCAGCCTGAAGCGACCGGATTGAATATGTCGAAAAACGTCGTCGTCGTCGGCACACAGTGGGGTGATGAAGGCAAGGGCAAGGTTGTGGACTGGCTCACTGACCACGCCCAGGGCGTGGTGCGCTTCCAGGGCGGGCATAATGCCGGTCACACCCTGGTGATCGCTGGCAAGAAAACCGTTTTACACTTGATTCCTTCCGGCATCCTGCGTAAAGCGGTCAACTGCTATATTGGCAATGGCGTGGTGGTTTCGCCGCAAGCTCTGCTGGATGAAATAGCCATGCTCAACAAAGCCGGCGTGGAAGTAGCCGGGCGGTTGAAAATCAGCGAGGCCTGTCCGCTGATTTTGCCTTACCACGCGGCGCTCGATCAGGCGCGCGAAGCAGCAAAAGGCGCGCGCAAAATCGGCACGACCGGGCTTGGCATTGGTCCCGCTTACGAGGACAAGGTGGCGCGCCGCGCCATCCGCCTGCAGGATTTGTTTCACCGCGAACGCTTTGCAGCAAAGCTTGGAGAAGTGCTGGAATACCATAATTTCGTGCTGAAGAATTATTTCAACGCAAAGCCCGTTAATTTTCAACGCACTCTCGAAGACACACTTGCGATTGCCGGGCAAATCAAGCCGCTGACTGCGGATGTGCCGCACCTGTTATATCAGGCGAGCCGCGAGGGAAAAAATCTCTTGTTTGAAGGCGCCCAGGGATCATTGCTTGACGTTGACCACGGTACTTATCCTTACGTGACTTCCAGCAACTGCGTAGCAGGAGCCGCTGCCGCGGGAAGCGGGCTTGGTCCGCAGATGCTGCATTATGTTCTGGGCATCACCAAGGCGTATACCACGCGCGTGGGTTCTGGTCCGTTTCCTACCGAATTGAGCGATGAAGTGGGCAAGAAACTCGCGGCACGTGGCAAGGAATTCGGCGCGACCACAGGCCGTCCGCGCCGTTGCGGCTGGTTCGATGCCGCTGCGTTGAAACGCTCGATCCAGATCAACGGGGTATCAGGATTGGGTGTCACCAAGCTTGACGTGCTCGATGGCATGCAGCGGCTGTGCCTGGGAGTGGGGTATAAAATTGACGGCGTAAAGAGCGATATTCTGCCTGTGGGAGCGGAACTGCTGTCCAAGTGCGAACCGCTATATGAAGAAATGCCCGGGTGGAAAGAAAGCACTGTGGGCCTGAATCGTTTTGAAGACCTGCCGTCCGCAGCGCAAAATTATCTCAAGCGCATAGAGGAAATTTGCGATGTCCCGATTGATATGATTTCCACCGGCGCGGAACGGGAAGAAACCATCGTGTTGCGCCATCCGTTCGTCTGATGGCGGTTGCGAATTTCGGGTTGCTGGTTTCGAGTTCAAATCATGCGATTTCAGGTTTTAACACGAAACTGAAAACTCACAACTCGGAACCGTATTTTGCTGGTGCCGAGAAGAGGACTCGAACCTCCACAGTGTTGCCACCGCCAGGACCTGAACCTGGTGCGTCTACCAATTCCGCCATCTCGGCTTTCGAGAAGGTGCAAATCTAATAGGAAAACATTTTCTTGTCAACGAAACCCAAAGTGCGTTTTAAATCTTTGACCAAAACCAAACGCGGCCGCGTATCACAAGCCAGACCAAAGTTGCGCGAGCTCGATCCGTTTTACAAGCGCGAACGCTCAAAATACCGTGAAGCCTTGCCGAGCCGCGAATTCATTTTACAGATTCTAGCGGAACAGGGCGTTCCGCTGACTGTAGAAAATCTGCTGCACACCCTTGGGGTTGCCGGCCATGAGTCGGCTCTGCTGCAGCGCCGACTGCGGGCGATGGAGCGCGACGGGCAAATCATGCGCAATCGCAAAGGCGCGATATGCGTGGTGGACAAGCTCGATCTCGTCAAGGGCACGGTGCAGGGGCATCCCGACGGTTTCGGTTTTTTGATACCGGACGAAGGCGGACCCGATCTGTTTCTCGGCCCCAAGGAAATGCAAAAAGTGCTGCACGGCGACAGGGTCATGGCGCGTGAGATTGGAACCGACCGCCGCGGCCGGCCCGAGGCCAGCATTGTCGAAGTACTCACGCGCGCCAACCAGCGCCTGGTGGGAAGACTGCACACGGAGCACGGCATCCAGTTCGTGGTGGCTGAGAACAAGCGCATCAGCCAGGATATTTTAGTGCCGCAGGGGGAGAGCCAAGCAGCGAAGACAGGGCAGGTGGTGATGGTGGAGATCATCGAACAGCCGAGCAAGCATGCGCAGCCCGTCGGCCGCGTGGTAGAAGTTCTCGGCAATTACGCCGACCCGGGAATGGAAATCGAAATCGCTCTGCGCAAGCATGATTTGCCGTTTGTGTTTCCGCCGGACGCTGAGAAGTTGGCTAAACACCTGCCGGGCGAAGTCATGGAAAAAGACTACCACGGGCGCCAGGACCTGCGCGTTCTTCCGCTGGTGACTATAGATGGTGAAACCGCAAAGGATTTTGATGATGCAGTGTACTGCGAAGCGCACGCCAGGGGTTTCAAGTTGCTCGTGGCAATTGCCGACGTCAGTCACTATGTGAAGTCAGGGGACGCGTTGGACCGCGAAGCATTGCAACGCGGCAATTCGGTGTATTTTCCGCGGCGCGTGATTCCAATGCTGCCTGAGGCCTTGAGCAATGGCCTTTGCTCGCTCAACCCGAAAGTTGCCCGTCTGGCAATGGTGTGCGAAATGCAAATCGCTGCTGACGGCGAAATCAGCGAATACCGTTTCTATCCGGCGGTGATGCTTTCGCAGGCGCGGCTCACCTATACAGAAGTTGCCGAGATGCTCGAGCATCCGCAAGGCGATACCGCGCAGCGCTGCCACACTCTGCTGCCGCATATCAATATGCTTTACTCGCTTTACAAAGTCTTGGCCAAGGCCAGGGAAAAACGCGGCGCAATTGACTTCGAAACAATCGAGACACAGATGATTTTCGACGAACATGGGAAAATCGAGCGCATCATTCCGGTAAAGCGCAACGATGCGTACCGCTTGATTGAAGAATGCATGCTGGCTGCCAACGTCTGCGCCTCGGATTTTCTCAGGAGCTACGGACAGCGCACGCTGTACCGAATTCACGAAGGACCGACTCCGGAAAAACTCGACGCTTTGCATGGTTTTCTCAGGGAATTCGGTTTGCATCTGGGCGGAGGCGACAATCCGCATGCCAAGGATTATGCCAGGCTGCTGAGCACCATTCGAGACCGTCACGATGCGCAATTGCTGCAAACGGTAATGTTGCGTTCCCTGCAGCAAGCGGTGTACAGCCCGGACAATGTCGGCCATTTCGGATTGGCGTACGAGTCGTATACTCATTTCACTTCGCCGATTAGACGCTACCCTGATTTGCTGGTGCACCGGGCGATAAAAGCGGTGTTGCAGGGCAAGACCTATAACCCGGGCGACTGGAAGCAGTTGGGGATTCATTGCTCGCTCACCGAACGCCGCGCCGATGACGCGACGCGCGACGTCGAAGCCTGGCTCAAGTGCTACTACATGCAGGATAAAATCAATGAATGCTTCGACGGCACAGTGAGCGGTGTGATCGGCTTCGGCATCTTCGTGGCTCTGGATGACATATATATAGAAGGACTGGTGCATATTTCGGATCTGGGAAGCGATTACTTTCATTTCAATGCGCAGAAGCACCTGCTGCAGGGAGAGCGCACCGGCAGGAGATTCCGGCTCGGAGACCGGGTGCAAATCAGAGTAGTGAGGGTTGATTTGCAAAGCGCCAAAATTGATTTTGTCCTCGAAGGGGCTCCTGGCGCACCTGGCAAAAAAAGCCGGCAGGCAAAGCAAACTTCCCAGCACACAAGGTAAAAGCATGAGCCGTCTGATTTATGGCTTCCACGCAGTTACCGCGCGCATCCGGCAAAATGCAAAAAGCGTGGATGAAATCTATTTAGATGGAGCGCGCCATGACCCGCGCATGAAAGCTTTAATTGCGCTCGCCGAGAATCACGGCGTGCGCGTCATCATGCTGGATCATGCGCGGCTTGACGGCATGACCGGTCATGCCCGGCACCAAGGCGTGGCCGCCAAGACTGCCGCTGAAAACCAACATGTGGATTTGGATGAAGTACTGGATAGCCTGAGCGAACCGGCATTGCTCTTGGTATTGGATGGCATTCAAGACCCGCACAACCTCGGCGCTTGCCTGCGAGTTGCGGATGCCTGCGGCGTGCATGCGGTCATCGCCCCCAAGGACCGCGCGGTAGGGATTACACCGACAGTATCAAAAGTGGCCTGCGGCGCAGCGGAAACGGTGTCGTACATAGCAGTCGTCAATCTTGCCCGGACACTGCGTGAACTCAAAGAGCGCAACATTTGGGTAATCGGCACTGACAGCGAGGCTGAGCAGGATTTATTCTCAGCGAAATTAAACGGTCCCATTGCATGGGTACTGGGCGCTGAAGAAGAAGGCCTGCGGCGACTGACAAAGGAAACCTGCGACGAGCTGGTGCGCATTCCCATGGCGGGCAGCGTGGAAAGCCTGAATGTGTCGGTCGCAAGCGGAATATGTCTGTTTGAAACGAGAAGGCAGAGAGCCGCTCAAACCTGAAAGACTGACAGCAAACTGGCCAGAAAAGCCGGTTATAATGAAGACGAGCTGGCGCTATCTTTTGGTTGTAACTACAACCGCAGTTCCGTAGCACAAGACTTCCGTCAGTCCCGCCATCAATTCGGTCGCATCATAGCGCATGGCAATGATGGCGTTCGCTCCAAGCTGGTCGGCGTGGGCACACATCAAATCAAAGGTCTCCGATCGCGCCTGTTCACAAAGGTTGCTATAAATTGAAATGTTGCCGCCAAATAGCGACTGTAGCGCGCCAAAGATGTTGCCGAAAACTGATCGGGAACGAACTGTTATTCCGCGAACCACGCCTAGATTTTTAGTAATGGTAGAGCCAGGAAGTTCAAAAGCAGTAGTAATCATTGAGTGTTGCATTCTTCCGTCCCTGTGGATTTATGTAATTTTTTAATCGCACATAATAATTAAAACCCGCAATTAGAGTAAAAATGGCGCAACAATTATGGGAGACAATATACCAGTTGCCCAGGCTGGTAGGAAACCTTATAATTGCCGCCTTTCCTTGCCTTACCGCACAACGGGAGGCCATAGACCATAAGGAGATTTGTTAATGCGACATTACGAAATCGTTTTTATCGTCCATCCTGACCAAAGCGAGCAGGTGCCCGGCATGATCGAGCGCTATCGCGGCGTGGTCAGCTCCAAGGGCGGAAAGGTGCATCGCCTCGAAGACTGGGGCCGCCGACAGCTCGCTTATCCCCTTGCCAAAGTCCACAAGGCGCATTATGTGCTGATGAACGTCGAGTGCGACCAGGCGACGCTGGATGAGCTGGAACACGCGTTCAAATTCAACGACGCGGTGCTGCGCCACCTTATTGTGAAAATGGATGCCGCAGTAAGCAGCCCTTCGCCGATGATGCGCGAGGAAAAAAGCAGGTCACTCACGCAAGCTGCGGACGAAGTCAAGGTGGAACCTGCAGCAGAAGAACCCGCGGTAGCAGCCTCTGATTAAATCCTCAAGTGGATTGCAACAAAGTCGAGATATGCGGCCAGATTGTGGACATTACCCCATTGCGTTACACCCCTGCGGGAGTCGCGGTGCTGAATTTCCGGTT
Source organism: Burkholderiales bacterium (assembly GCA_035319205.1). Lineage (GTDB taxonomy): Bacteria > Pseudomonadota > Gammaproteobacteria > Burkholderiales > JAHFRG01 > JAHFRG01. The sequence goes on from DATHDD010000154.1 coordinate 8,708, forward strand.
GCATCATGCTTCTTGGCAAATGCACGGAGGAATAAAGCGTAATGTCGAATGCGAAATCCAGGCGCTGGCACTGGATGATGTCGCGAAAACGGCGGCGAAATTGAAACTGGGTGCGCCCGTGAGATTAACCGGTTTCCTTGCGCTCAAAAGCAAGGAGAATGCGCAACTCGTATTGCATGTGAATAATGTGGAATCGGAATAGAAAGGTTTGATATGCCAAGGCCAACATATAAACGCAAGGATAAAAAAGATCGCAAAGACCGCAAGGAAGGCAGCAATCGTCCTTTATTCAGGCGCAAGAAATTCTGCCGTTTCACTGCGGAAGGCATCAAGGAAGTGGATTACAAGGATGTCGAGCTGTTAAAGGATTTCATCAACGATAACGGCAAGATCATTCCGGCGCGCATTACCGGCACCAAGTCGCGCTACCAGAGGCAATTGAGCACAGCGGTCAAGCGCGCACGCTTCCTGGCGCTGTTGCCGTACACCGATCTGCATTGAAAGGGTAGAGTCATGCAAGTCATTTTGCTGGAAAAATTGGTAAATTTGGGAAAGCTGGGTGACGTGGTCAAGGTAAAAGAAGGTTTTGCGCGTAACTATCTTATTCCCCAAGGCAAGGCCAAGCGTGCAACGCCGGCAAATATCGCCGAGTTCGAACTGAGGCGAGCAGAACTCGAAAAAACAGAGAGTGAAGTTCTCGCTTCAGCTCAGGAGCAAGCCGCAAAAATGCAGGGTCTAATGGTGCAGATCACCCAGAAAGCGGGTGTGGACGGCAAGCTCTTTGGTTCGGTGACCAACGTGGACATCACCGAAGCTTTGCAAGCGCAGGGCTTTCCCATTCAAAAATCCGCAATCCGCATGCCGCACGGTCCATTGAAACAGGTGGGTGACTATAATATTAGCGTGGTGCTGCATAGCGATGTGACAGCGGATATCACCGTATCAGTGCTTGGAGAGAGCTGAAGTCTTGCTAATGCTTTGATTAAAAGAGGGCTGGCAACAGCCTTTTTTTATTTCTGGTGATTCGCTGCGCGAATGGTAAAATGCATTCCAGTCACTCTGCCGCTGTTGTCACCGGCTATGGCAATTTTATAGTATAGCAATATACGTTAATACAAAGTGTTATAGAATTAATCTAATAATATACATTAGGTCATGATTCAAGCGGTTTCCCAGATAGTCCATGATGAGCAGATAGATGTAATTAAACTGCCGCCGCACTCGATTGAAGCGGAACAATCGGTACTCGGCGGGTTGCTGTTGGACAACAGCGCGTGGGACAAAGTAGGCGACGTAATTGTCGAGGCAGATTTTTACCGGCATGACCACCGCCTGATATACCGGCATATCTCCAAGCTCGTCGAGCACAACAAACCGGCCGATGTGATTACCGTCGCCGAATCCCTGGAAAACAGCGCTGAACTGCAAAATGCCGGGGGCCTGGCTTATCTCGGAGCGCTTGCCCAGAACACGCCTTCTGCAGCCAACATCCGACGCTACGCAGAAATTGTTCGCGACCGCTCGGTGCTGCGCAAGCTTGCTGCAGTGGCAACCGAAATCGCAGACAGCGCCTACAATCCGCTGGGGCGTGAGGCTGTGGACCTGTTGAACGAGGCGGAAGCCAAGGTGTTTCACATCGCCGAAGCGGGGGCGCGAGGGCAGGTCGGTTTTGCAGAAATCCAGCCGTTGCTCACGCAAGTGGTGGAGCGCATAGACATGCTCTACCACCAGGACAACCCGAGCGAAATCACCGGTGTGCCGACCGGATTTACCGATCTTGATCAAAAAACTTCCGGACTGCAGCCAGGAGATCTGATAATCGTAGCCGGACGGCCGAGCATGGGCAAAACCTCGCTCGCGCTCAATATCGCCGAATATGTCGGCATTGAATTGCGCCTTCCGGTTGCAGTGTTCAGTATGGAAATGTCGGGAACCCAGCTGGTAATGCGCATGATGGGCTCGGTGGGGCGGCTGGATCAGCACAAGGTGCGCACCGGCAAGCTGCAGGACGAGGATTGGCAGAAACTCACCCATGCGGTCGGCAAGCTCAACGATGCGTCGATTTATATAGACGAGAGCGGGGCGCTCACGGCGCCGCAATTGCAGGCCAGGGCGCGTCGCCTGCACCGCCAGTGCGGCGGCTTGGGACTGCTGGTAATTGACTACCTTCAGCTGATGTCGGCGGCAGGCGAAGGCGAGAACCGCGCTACTGAAATCTCGCAGATATCGCGTTCGCTGAAAGCACTGGCGAAAGAATTGAATGTGCCGGTGGTTGCGCTTTCCCAACTCAACCGCAGCCTTGAGCAGCGCACCAATCGACGTCCCATCATGTCCGATTTGCGCGAATCAGGAGCCATCGAGCAGGACGCCGACCTGATTTTATTTATTTACCGCGACGAGGTTTACAATCCCGAGACCAAGGATAAAGGGATGGCGGAAATCATTATCGGAAAACAACGCCACGGCCCGATCGGCACGATACCACTAACCTTCCTCCCCGAATTTACCCGCTTCGAGAATTACACCCCCGGTTATTAGTCCTTTTCTTTCGGCTGCACCGCTATCATCTGGAATCGGTAAGGTTGCCAGGATAGTGTGAAGTTAATCACTGGAACTCCCTTAACGCGATTGTGCTTGTTCGCTTTGCCGGCGGGTTCTATTTAGTTTCGGATGGCTGTTTGGCTTTGCGCGACTTCTCGGCGCTTGCTTCACCCGGGACCTTCACCGCAGGTACGCTGCGCAAATCGGGAATGATAATGACGGTACCCGTGGGAGGTTCTTGTGGTTGACCGTTGGGAAACACCTCCGGGTTGTACTGCACAATCGCCCACACCAGTTTATTCTGGTAATACGGTTCTTTGGGGTAAATTTTCTGCGCAATGCCGGCTAAAGTGTCACCGGGGCGCATGCTCCAGTAAATACCGCCGCCTTTGGGCTGAGAAGCGAGAAGGTTAGCTTCAGGCGACGCAGTTTCCGGTTGCGCGGGGATGGCCAGCACATTGCCGGTGCGTGTCCCGAGTTGCACCGTGAAATCGCGTGATACTTGTAGTTGACCCGGGCATTGAACTCTCAAGAGCATGTTGAAGCCAGGGTCGCTGATCGGCTGCGAGGTGGTGACGCTGATGATTTGCCTGCCGCCGCGCGTATCCAGCGAAACCATGACGTCGGTCAAATACGGCAAATTATTTTCAGCTTCGGCATCAGGCTTGCCCAGCGATAGGCATTGTGTGGTAATGACCTCGCCGGCATCGGCCTGAAGTTCGATATTCGATTTAAGAGGTTCGTTGCGGAAAGACTGCACCGAAAGATTGCCGATGCTGATGACCGCATAGGCGTTAACTGCCATGAGAGCTAGGGTCAAGCCGCCGAGTGTGGTACGCATACTCATGTAAGATTTTTTCATCACAATATCCCCGCTGCGTGATCGGCCAGTCGCGAGCGCTCCCCGCGCTGCAATGTGACGTGTCCGCTGTGCGACCAGCCTTTAAAGCGGTCTACAACGTAAGTCAATCCGGAACTGCCCTCAGTCAGATAAGGCGTATCAATTTGTGCGATATTTCCGATGCACACCACCTTGGTGCCGGGTCCGGCGCGGGTGATCAGAGTTTTCATCTGTTTTGGCGTCAAATTCTGTGCTTCGTCAATAATTAAAAATTTGTTGATAAAGGTGCGGCCGCGCATAAAGTTCAGTGATTTTACCTTGATGCGTGAACGGATCAAGTCGCGTGTGGCGGCGCGCCCCCATTCCCCGGCCTCCTCGTCGGTATTGTTAAGGACGTCGAGATTATCTTCCAAGGCTCCCATCCATGGGGTCATTTTCTCTTCCTCGGTCCCCGGGAGAAAGCCGATATCCTCCCCGACCGGCACAGTGACCCGGGTCATGATGATCTCAGTATAAACCTTATTTTCCAGAGTTTGCATTAACCCTGAAGCCAGCGTCAGCAGGGTTTTTCCCGTACCCGCTTGTCCGAGGAGAGTGATGAAATCGATTTCCGGGTTCATCAGCAGGTTCAAGGCAAAGTTCTGCTCGCGGTTGCGCGCAGTGATTCCCCAAACGTTATTTTTCTGGTGCGTGTAATCACTGAGCGTTTCCAGTACTGCGGACTTTCCATTCTGCTCCTTGACGCGCGCATTGAACGGCTTTCCGATATCCTGGAATACAAATTCATTAATCAACAGACTCGGGCAAAGCGGGCCGCTCACCCGGTAATAGATATGGCCGGAGCGCTGCCAGGATTCCATTTCCTTCCCGTGGCGGTCCCAGAAATCCTCAGGCAGTTGCTGGAAGCCGGTATACAGCAAATCGGTGTCTTCAAGCACCTTGTCGTTGTAATAATCCTCAGCAGCAAAACCGAGCGCGCGCGCCTTGATGCGCATATTGATGTCTTTGCTGACCAGAATAACGTCTCTTCCGGGAAAGGTTTCCTGCAAATGCTTCACCACTCCTATGATCTGGTTGTCGCCATTTCCCCCGGGGAAATGTGCGGGAAGATCTTGATTGATCGCCTTGGTCTGCAGGAACAAATGGCCAGTCGCATCCTTTCCGCCGTGTGCTTGCAGAGAAATGCCTTGCTCCACATTGGTGAATGCATCGCTGACAATTTCGTCGAGATAGCGACTCGCCTGGCGTGCGTTGCGCGCCACTTCCGACATGCCTTTCTTATTGTGGTCGAGCTCTTCCAAGGTGGACATGGGCAAATAAATATCGTGCTCCTGAAAGCGGAACAAGCTGGTCGGATCGTGCATCAGCACGGTAGTGTCGAGGACAAATAACTTGGTTTTAGGGTGGAGGCTAGTAACTACGGACGCGGATTTTCTCTGGGTCATTATGGTCTTCCCACTAAAGGTTTATTTGAAGTCCCTAGGTAATCCAAATGATTTTGCATGCAGATGGCGCATTCATCCTGCGCTGTTCCTGCCGCGATATGCTTCTTGAAAATAAATGATGAATATTTTTCCGGCAGGAAAGGAGAAGTGAATCGCTTTGCTTCCGGCTGAGGCGAATTCAAGTCGGCGATGATAATGTCAGTCATTATCCTTGACTGCAGTGTATAACACCCGTTTGTACTTGACAATCATGGTACAAGCAGGTTCACTCGGCAAGAAATTCCCTCGCCTGCAGCATGATTTCGCTGTCGGTCCCCGGCCATTTGCCCAGTTCCACTTCATGCCGCGGAAGCTTTGTGGTTTCCAGCGAGTCGCAAAGTTCGCGTATGGCCACCAATTCATATCCCTGCTCGCGCCAGCCATGCAACAGGCGCTCGAAAATCGGCGCGAGTTTCATGCCCTCGAGCTCGGCGCGCACTGTGTAGATATGGCCGGTCGACGGCGGGTTTCTGCTGAGATGCAGAATTTGTTCGACGCAGTTATCCAAGCCCACGCTCCTGATGGTTTCATTTAGCGTGGGAAGGGTGGTCGGGAGCTGAGGGCAAGCAATAATCTCGGCATGGTAAATGGGAATAAAAGGGCAACAGCCTCGGGTGTCGCTGCAATAGTGGAAACCCATGCGCTGAGTCAGCCGATAGGTATGCAGACTCATCTGCCAGCCCGCGGCAGCGTGCGTTATAGGGGGTTCCCCGAATATTTCGGCAAAGCGCTCGCACCCGAGCCGCATTTGCATTTCGCTCCACGCGGCGTCAGCTCGCGTCGCATGATTGAGCCACGCCGCCGCGTCATATCCTTGCAATCCGACTTCATTTCCGGCGTCCCGCGCTGCGCGCATGATGGCGCCGCATAGTTTGCCAATATCGGGCCCAGGAAGCACAACGCCGTACAACAGCGACGGCATTCCATAGTACCTGAGAATACCGGCGTGCCAAAGCCGTTTTACAGCCCGCGCGCTGCGATCCGGTCCCACACAAAAGAAAAAACTGGCCGTCGCCTGGTACTTTCGCAAGATCTCAATGAGCCGCGGCACGCCTTGGCGCGTGCCCCGAAGAGTCTGCACGTCTATCTTGAGCGCGAGCTTCATTTTTATATTTTTTTATTTGTGTGACATGATCTCCTGCGCCAAGCGCAGCATTTCATCATCACCCGGTGTCGTGACCCGGAAAATTGGTGCTTTCTGGTAGCGAGGATAATGTTTCAGAGTTGATTTGCTGTAGGCCGGGTCGTAATGTCGCTCCAGCAAATCCTTGATCAAGACATCCCATCGTCCATCGGTGAGGTGGGTTTTCCATCGATTAATCAAATCATGGCCATGCCGCGCAACCAATGCTTCCAGTTTCTGAAGCAAATCTTGAGGATCTCGCAGAAAGTGCTGATATTGTTCTTTGAGTAAAACCACTCGCAACCCGGCATCCGCTTCAATACGAACGCAGGGTGCGCGCCACATCGCCTCGAGCAGCGCATCGGGCACATTTAGATTGCCGATTTTCTTGCTTTCGGATTCAACGTATAGCAGTTTACGCGGATCGAAATTTCGCAGCTCTGTCCAGAGCAAGCTTTCGAACATCTTTTGCCCGGGTTGAAGCGCATCGGGCAGGCTGCCCAAAACTGAGCCGCGGTGCGCCGCCAGCTGCTCCAAGTCGAGGATTTGAGCGCCAAGC
>DATHDD010000155.1:0-15578 GCA_035319205.1 Burkholderiales bacterium
ATATGATGGTCGGCAAGGAAATTCTGAATACCCCGATGGGTAAAATGCAAACCGTGCACTGGACCAAACAACGCGAAAAAGATACCGACCGCGGCGCCGACCTGTGGCTTGCGACAGACCAATACTACCTGCCGGTACGCATCGTCTTCACCGACAAGGACGGCAGCCGCTACGAGCAGCTCGCAAAGCAAATCAGCTACCAATAGAATGTCTCTTACCGCCGCACGCCTCGACATGGCGGTTGCCGCCTGGCACATGGTCGCGCCTTTGAGCGAGCCGGTTGACCATCTGCTCAGCCGCCATTTCCGCAACCATCACGAACTCGGAATTCATGACCGCAGCTTCATCGCTGACACACTATTCGGCATGTTGCGGCACATGCGCTTCATCGAGTATCTCGCGGGCAGCGCTTCTCAGCGCCGTTTAGTGCTTGCCTATCTCGCGAAGCTCTCCGGGCTAAGCCTGAGCGAGCTTGAGCCGCTGCTGAGCCGCGATGAAATGAAGTGGCTGCGCGAAATAAAAGCGCAGTCCACCGATGATTTGCCGCTCGGAATTCAATCTGAATTCCCCGATTGGCTGATGGAAAAACTCAAAAGTTTTTTGACGGATGCGGAAATTCTCGCGCTCGGACACGGCATGCAAAACCCGGCGCCTCTCGATCTGCGCATTAACACCATTCGCACCAGCCGCGAAGAAGTACTGCACAGCCTCGAATCCGAAGGCATCAGGGCACAACCTACTCCTTATTCACCGACGGGCATCCGGCTCAAGAACAAGATGTCATTGAATCGGCACGCGTTGTTTCTTTCGGGCAAAGTCGAAGTGCAGGACGAAGGCAGCCAATTGATCTGTTACCTTGTGGCACCGAGGCGCCACGAAATGATTGTGGATTTCTGCGCCGGCTCTGGCGGCAAGGCGCTGCTGCTCGGCGCTATGATGCAAAATCATGGTCGTGTTTACGCTTTTGATGTTTCGGACAAACGGCTTCTTAATCTTAAGCCGCGCCTGAAACGCTCGGGCCTAAGCAATGTCCATGCGCAGCGTATAGCACACGAAAACGACGCCAAGATCAAGCGCCTTGCGGGAAAAATAGATCGCGTGCTGGTGGACGCCCCATGCAGCGGGATGGGAACGCTGCGCCGCAATCCAGACCTTAAATGGCGGCAGTCTGCGCAAAGCATCGTCGAGCTCAAGCAAAAACAGTCGCTGATTCTCGGACATGCTGCAAGCCTGCTGAAACCCGGGGGGCGGCTGGTTTACGCCACCTGCAGCATTTTGCCCGAGGAAAACGAAGAAATCGTGGACGGTTTCATCAAAGATCATCGGCAATTCAAGCAAATCCATTGCGGCGGAATCCTGGCACAGCAGAGTATTGCGCTGGACACCGGGACATTTTTGCGAATCTTGCCGCATACTCATCATACCGATGGTTTTTTTGCCGCGGTCATGGAGAAATCAAATGCGTAAGTCACAGAAATACCTTTTAGCCTCCGTATTGGCATTGTTTACAGCACTCACTGCGCTGGCATTTGAACGTCCGTTTTTTTCGCACAGTAAATCCATCACCGCAGCCGGCGCGGTCAAACTGGCATTTACCCCCGAAGACGCCGCCGACAGGATGGTGATCAGCGCCATTAACAACGCACACCGGCAGATATTGGTACAGGCATTCAGCTTCACTCACGCTGATATCGCGCACGCGCTGATAAAAGCCAAAAAGCGCGGAGTTGATGTACAGCTAATCGCAGATGCGGAGCAAACTGATAAAACCCTGCCTAACATGATTACGGAAATTGCTGCCTCAGGCAGTCCGACCTTTCTCGATTCCCTGCATCAAAGTGCGCATAACAAAATCATGGTAATTGACGCAGGGACCGCCGACTCGGCAGTCATCACCGGCTCGTTTAATTTCACCTATGCCGCGCAATTCAAGAACGCGGAAAACCTGATTATCTTTCACGACAATCCTGAAATCACCGCGGCCTATCAGCAAAACTGGGAACATCATCTGGCACATTCCGTGCGCTACCACCGATAAAAAACCGGCATTAAAATATCCTTTTCCAGCCGCGACTTGCGTATTCTAAGCACGGCCCGCCGGCCACAATAACCATGCCAAATACTGCACATTTAAAGCGCTTTGCTTCCCCCACCGATAGCGCGTAGAATGGCCACATTGCAATTAAGGTAATACAGCCATATGTCATATTTTTCCGAGCAATTTTTGTCAGGCCTTATTGATCTGCCGTGGTGGGGTTATATCTTTGTCGCCCTGGTCCTCACCCAAATCACCATTGCCTCCGTTACCATATTTCTGCACCGCTATCAGGCGCACCATGGTTTGGATTTACACCCGGTTTTCAGCCATTTCTTCCGCTTCTGGCTGTGGCTCACCACCGGTATGGTGACCAGGGAATGGGTAGCGGTTCACCGCAAGCACCATGCCAAGGTCGAAACCGAGGAAGACCCGCACAGCCCGCAAATATTAGGCATACACAAAGTGCTATGGCAAGGTTATGAGGTCTATAGGCAGGAAACCTGCAAGCTCGAAACGCTGGAAAAATACGGCCACGGCGCGCCTGATGATTGGCTGGAAAACAACCTGTACACAAAGTACAGCTCATTCGGCGTTGTCATCATGGCGGTGATTGACTTTGTATTATTTGGATTCATCGGCATCACCATCTGGGCGGTGCAGATGGTGTGGATTCCGTTTTTCGCCGCCGGTGTTATCAACGGTATCGGCCACTACTGGGGATATCGCAATTTTGCCTGCGCCGATGCCAGCAAGAATATCGTTCCCTGGGGCTTCCTGATTGGCGGCGAAGAACTGCATAACAATCACCATGCCTATGCCACATCCGCCCGGTTTTCCAACAAATGGTTCGAATTCGACCTCGGCTGGGTATATATACGCATTTTGGAATTGCTGGGCTTTGCTCAAGTGAAAAATCTCGCGCCGAAAATCCGCTTTAATTTAAACAAGGCGCAGTGCGACGTGGAAACCCTGCAATCAGTCATCACACACCGCTACGATGTGCTCGCCAAGTTTGCCAAATCAGTGAAACAAACCTGTGCCGATGAAATCCGCGATCTCAGGGGGCGCGCCGCACAATTCGACAGTGATACCCTGAAGGCCATCAAAAAGCATTGGCTGCACCTGGATGCCAAATTCTTAAAAGCGCAGGAACGCGCCAAGCTCGATGAAGTCCTGAGCAAGAGCAAAGTGCTGGAAACCATTTATTCAATGCGTCAGGAACTTGCCTCGCTGTGGCAGCGTTCCACTGCTTCCAAGGAGCAACTGGTAAGACAGCTCGAAGACTGGTGCCACCGCGCCGAGAAAAGCGGCATCGCTTCGCTGCAGGAATTCTCGCGCAAGCTGCGCTACTACGCATAAATAACCACAACCAATAAAAAACCCGCCGCTTGGCGGGTTTTTTATTTCCCGGTCAGCTGTTACTTGAGTTTAACCTCTTTGTAGATTACATGCTTGCGGGCAACCGGATCGAATTTCTTGATTTCCAATTTATCCGTCTGGGTGCGTTTGTTCTTCGTGGTGGTATAAAAATGTCCGGTGCCTGCGGATGATTCAAGTTTGATTTTTTCGCGCATGGTGCCGTTCCTTATTTCTTGCCGCGCAACTCGGCGAGCACCGCTTCGATGCCTTTCCTGTCAATGGTGCGCAGGGCGGCATTGGTCAAGCGCAGGTGCACCCAGCGCTTTTCGCTATCCACCCAGAACTTGCGGTATTGCAAGTTGGGGAGAAAACGGCGCCGGGTTTTGTTGTTGGCGTGGGAAACACGGTTTCCCAACATCGGCGTCCTGCCGGTTACTTCGCACACTCTGGCCATGATGCTTTACCTCGATTCGGAAGAGTGCGCATTTTACCCATTTAACGGTTAATTCTCAAGGAAAAAATTTACACCCTGGAAAGCCGCGACCTACAATATTCCACGTTCCGCAAAAGACATAATCGCACCACTGCCGACGATAAAATGATCGAGCACTTTTACATCCACCAGCGCCAGCGACTTTTTAAGAGCTGCAGTGAGCGCCTCGTCGGCGCCGCTGGGTTCGGCCAGGCCGGAGGGATGGTTATGCGCGAAAATTACTCCCGCTGCGTTGTGATGGAGTGCGCGCTTCACCACCTCCCTGGGAAAAACGCTGGTCTGGCTGAGTGTGCCGTGGAATAATTCCTCCATCTCCAGCACGCGGTTTTGCGCATCGAGAAAAATTCCCGCAAACACTTCGTACTCTCGCCCGGATAGCGCCAGACGCAGGTAATCGCGCACCGCCTTGGGGGAATTGAGCACGTTGACTGCTTTGATTTTTTCATCAAGCGCGCGCCGCGCCATTTCCAGAACGGCTTGCAGTTGCGCGTACTTGGCCGGCCCCAGACCCGGCGCTTGGCAAAGCTCTTTTTGCGAAGCGCTAAAGAGGCGCGTGAGGCTGCCGAAATTTTTGATTAGGCCGCGCGCCACATCCACCGCGCTTTTCCCAGCCACGCCGGTGCGCAGAAAAATTGCCAGCAGTTCGGCTTCCGACAGGCTTTGCGCTCCCTTGCTTAACAGTTTTTCCCTCGGGCGCTCGCCTTCAGGCCAGTCGCTTATCCCCATGATTGGATGACTTCAGTGGTTTCTTAATTCGCATCAATATATTACACTTTATAGTAACGTATCAGCCTGCGGATGGTTAACATGACCCAAAAGAAACGCCTGCTGCTCGGCGTCACCGGCGGCATCGCCGCCTACAAGGCGGCGGAGCTCACTCGCCTTCTGGTGCAGGAGGGCATTGAAGTGCAAGTGGTAATGACCGAAGCGGCCTGCCGCTTTGTCGGCCCCGCTACGTTCCAGGCGCTCTCGGGCAATGCGGTCTATACCGACCTGTAGGATGCGCGTATCGCCAACAACATGGCGCACATTGATTTGAGCCGTGAAGCCGACCTGGTGCTGGTTGCGCCGGCGAGTGCCGACTTTATCGCCAAGCTGGTGCATGGGCGCGCCGACGATTTGCTTTCCACGCTGTGCCTTGCGCGCGAGTGCCCGCTGCTGGTTGCGCCTGCAATGAACCGGCAGATGTGGGAAAACCCAGCAACCCAGCGCAACATTTCACAACTGGTGCAGGACGGCGTGACGATACTCGGGCCCGAGAGTGGAGAACAGGCCTGCGGCGAAACGGGAATGGGCCGCATGCTTGAACCCGAAACGCTGCTGGAAGATATCCGCGAGCATTTCCAACCCAGGCTGCTACAAGGCAAACGCGTGCTGATTACCGCGGGCCCCACGTTTGAAGCGATTGATACGGTGCGCGGCATTACCAATCTGAGTTCCGGCAAGATGGGTTATGCAACTGCGCGCGCCGCGCTGGAAGCCGGAGCAGAAGTGACTTTGATTAGCGGTTCGGTGAGCCTGACAGCACCTGCCCGCGTCAAACTGGTATCCGTGACCAGTGCGCAGGAGATGTTTGCAGCAGTAAAACAGGCGGTTGGCGATGCCGACATCTTTATCGGAGTGGCGGCGGTGGCGGACTATCACGTGATCAATCCCAGCAGACAAAAAATAAAGAAAACCGGGCAAACGCTGAATCTGCAGCTAGCGCCCAACCCGGACATACTTGAATATGTTGCAAGCCTGCCCGACGGCCCGTTCTGCGTCGGCTTTGCCGCGGAGAGCGAAAATTTTCACCAATATGCCGAGCAAAAGCGCCGCGACAAAAAAATCCCGCTGCTCGCCGCAAACCTGGTGCAGAACGCGCTGGGCAAGGATGAAAGCGAACTGGTGTTGTTCGACGACAGCGGCGTCCATCCCCTGCCCCGCGCGCCCAAAATCACCCTGGCCCGGCAATTGATTCACCATATCGCGAAGCTTTATGCCAAGTCGCGCACGGTTGCCGAGTTCAAGAAAAACCAAGCGGGAAAATGAAAAAGATTGACGTCAAAGTCCTCGACTTGCGCATCAAAGACCAGCTCCCCCACTACGCCACTCCCGGTTCCGCCGGTCTCGATCTGCGCGCCTGCATTGACTCAGCCCTTACCCTCAAGCCGGGACAGGCTGAACTGATTCCTTCCGGTATAGCCATCCATCTGGATGACCCGGGGCTCGCCGCAATCATCCTGCCGCGCTCGGGGCTCGGCCACAAGCACGGCATCGTGCTCGGCAATTTGCTGGGTCTGATTGACTCCGATTACCAGGGACAGATTTTTGTTTCGGTGTGGAACCGCGGCCAGGAGAATTTCTTGCTCAATCCGATGGAGCGCATTGCGCAATTGGTAGTGGTTCCCGTGGTGCAGGTCGGATTCAATATAGTCAGCGAATTTAACGAAAGCCCGCGAGGGGTAGGCGGCTTCGGCAGCACAGGCAAACACTGAAAAGCTGCGTCTCTTGCGTCAATACTTCGTTGCTCGTCGATTTGCGATGCTCACATACTTCTCGAGTATGCTCCGCTCACAAACCACCTCGCGCCTCGTCTTGACGCAATATATTTGCTTTTCAGAAAATTATAGTTATGGCCTCAAACGTTAAGTCTGCAATCGTGCTGTTCGCGCACGGCGCGCGCGATTCGCAATGGGCCGAGCCTTTCCAAAAAATACAGAGCATGGTGCGCGACAAAAAGCCCGGGGTGCCGGTGGAACTGGCTTTTCTGGAATCAATGCAACCCTCGCTCGATGAGGCCATTGCCGATCTCGCAGCGCGCGGCATTAAAAATATCAGCGTAATACCGCTGTTCTTGGCGCAAGGCGGGCACCTGAAACGGGACCTTCCGCTCAAGCTTGCAGAAATACGCCGGCATCATCCCTCAATCTCTTTCCGTGTATCCCCGCCTATTGGTGAATCTCGGGTTATTCTCGCCGCCTTTGCCGATTGGATCTGCAGCGAACATGGATGAAAAGCGGGGAATTAAGCTTGTGAGACATGATATGAAACAAGTTCTGGTTTTTGTTCTTCTGCTATTGTCCGCCACGGCCGCGCGCGCGGAAACCACGCTCGTGCCACTGGTAATAAGCGGTAATTCCCTGATTGCCGAAGTGGCCAGCACGCCCGAAGCCAGGCAACAGGGATTGATGTACCGCAAGCATCTGCGCGGCAACCACGGCATGCTGTTGGTTTTTCCTGAATCCGGGGTGCACGCCCTGTGGATGAAAAATACTTCAGTCCCCTTGAGCGCCGCTTTCCTGGACGAGCAAGGCGTCATCATCAATATCGACGACATGGTTCCCTTCAGCGAAGATGAGCATCAGTCCGCCGCGCCCTCCAAGTTTGCGCTGGAAATGCCCACCGGTTGGTTCAACAAGCGGGGAATCAAGCCCGGAGCGAAAGTCGAAGGTTTGTCGCAAGCGCCGCGTGCAGAATAAAAAAGCCCGCCGCAAGGCGGGCTTTTGTGATAAAGGATTAACTGAAGAAAAGCGCGGCGTGAGCGCCAGCCGCCATGAAGAACAGCATCGGAATCGATAGCATGGTGTTGGTGCGCGAAGCCAGGAACGCAATGCGGCGCGCCTTGTTTTTCCCTTCGTCGGTAGCTTGCACGATGCCCAGGATTTTCTTTTGATTTGGCCAGATCAGTACCCACACGTTGAACAGCATGATGGTGCCAAGCCAGGCACCAACGCCGATCACGGCGTACGTCCCCTGCAGGCCAAACGCCTGGAAAAAGTTACCGCCGAGCAGCGCCGCGCCGGCGAGCCAAGTTACCACCGCAGACCAGCGGAAATAAAGCAGTGCGCGCGGTGCGACATGCTTGGTGATGCCCGCCGCAGTGCCGTCGGCTTGCGCGGCTTTCATGGCATCCGCCTGCACGAAGTTGAAGTAGTAAAGCAGGCCGATCCACATGACGCCCGCCATGAAATGCAGCCAGCGGGCAAGTGCCGGTACGTATTCCATGTCTAGCCCCCCAGAAAGTGATTAATGATGTTGTACAGAATCAGGGTCAGGATGAGGCCGCTGATTATCGTGCCCCACAGCGAATCCAATGGATTTTTCATTTTATCGCTCCTCGGTCAACAAGCGGGGAAAGCAGGAGCACAGTCTATAACAAACCCGCTTCAGGGAGCAATGGGCGCGCATGGCGACAAACAATCATAAAAACGTCGGTTTCGGTTACACTTATGTTTAACCGCAAGAAAACGCTAAATGCCTACCAGGTTAGAGGAGAAGGGAGTGAGCGTTGAGCTTCGCCAATTATTCTGACCCGCATTTAAAACTCATGCTGTGGGTCGGCCTTGCCATAGTCGGCGTCACCCTGCTGCTGCTGGTACAAACCGTGTTGCTGCGCATGCAACTTATCCTGCGCCAGCGCCGCGAGCAGCGATTGACCGAACAATGGCAGCCGCTGTTCGCGCAAAGCATGACCGCATTGCCGCAGTCTTTGCCGCCAATTGCAAAATCGGACTGGGATGCTTTCCTAAGATTATGGAATCATACTCAGGAATCGCTGAGCGGCGAATCCAAGCACAAGCTTAACCAGCTCGCCTGGGCGTGCGGCGTGAACCACGTGGCGCAGCAATTGCTCGCTCAGAAAAGCATGCGCGCGCGCTTGATTGCTGTCATCACCCTGGGCCATTTACAGGAAAAAAACGCGTGGGCAAGGTTGAAAAGCATCACAGACGATCCACATCCGCTATTGTCGCTGGCCGCAGCACGCGCGCTCATGCAAATTGATGCAAATGCAGCGCTGGCCGAGCTTCTCCCGCTCTTTACCCACCGCCATGACTGGCCGCTCAACAAAATTGCCAACATGATTAATGAAGCCGGACCCGATGCGGTTACCGGCCCGCTCACCCAGGCGGTCGAAATTGCGGCGCCTGAGGACTTTCCGCGCCTGGTGCGGCTGCTAGGCGCGGCTCATAGCGAACAATCGCTTCCAGCGATACGCCGCATTCTGCAGTCAGCCACCGATGACCGGGTAATTTCCGCCTGTCTGCAAGCGCTGACCGACCCGGACGACGTTGAGTTTGCGCGCGCTTATATGCGTCACCCCAGCTGGTTCGTGAGGGTGCAGGCGGTGAGCGCTCTGGGCAGAATCGGATCAAAGGAAGACCGTGATGCGCTAATCACGCCTTTAAGCGATTCGGTATGGTGGGTGCGATACCGTGCAGCACAGGCACTGGCCGGCCTGCCGCAGGTCACCCTGGACGAAGTGCGGCAAATTCGCGATAACATCAAAGACCGCTTCGCTCAGGACATTCTCACGCAAGTCATTGCGGAAAAGCAGGCGACATGAACTGGTCAGCCTTGCTCAACGGACTGCAATGGTTTTTTCTGCTGTATTTTATCGGCATCAACATCGGCTACATCCTGCTCAACCTGCTTTCCATCCGCGCACTCAAGGTCTACATGGAAGCGCGCAGCCTGGCTGAACTGCCCGCCTATTCCGGCTATGAACCGCCCATCAGCATTCTCATTCCGGCATACAACGAGGAAGCAACCATCGTTGCTTTGGTGCGCTCGCTGTTGCAGCTTGATTACCCGGAATTTGAAATCATCGTTGTAAATGACGGCTCGCAAGACAGTACGCTCGCAGTCCTGCAAAACGAATTTTCGCTCGTGCTATTCCCCGAAGCCTACTGGCAGCGCATCAAGGGCAAGGGTGTGCGGGCGATATACCGTTCCACGACCAATTCCAACCTGCGGGTCATAGAAAAAGAACACGGCGGCAAGGCGGATTCGCTGAACGCCGGAATAAACGCTTCGCGCTACCCGCTGTTCTGCGCGGTGAGCGCCGATTCCATCCTGCAAAGCGACAGCCTGCGCCGGGCAGTGCAACCCTTTCTTGATAACCCGCTTACCGTAGCTTCGGGCGGTACCGTAAGAATTGCCAACGACTGCGAGGTGCAAGATGGTTTTATCACCGGAATTGCGCTTCCAAAAAGCGGATTGGCCATGATGCAGATTGTGGAAGGCCTGCGCACATTCCTGTTTGGCGCCATGGGTTGGTCTACTCTTAATGCGGTGCTCATCATTTCCGGGGCATTCGGCCTGTTCCGCAAGGACACGGTCATTGAAGCCGGAGGTTACCACACCGGTACCTCGGGCGAAGACATGGAGCTCATCGTGCGCCTGCATCAAGTACTGCGCCTCAAGGGCACTCAATATCACATTACTTTTGTTCCCGATCCAATTTTTTGGACCAAAGCACCGGAAAACTCGAGCGCACTTAAAACCAAACGCGTCAACTGGCAGCGCAGACTGGCGGAAAGCCTTACCTTAAACATGCAGCTGCTGTTTCATCGCAAAGGCGGCTCCGTATCATGGCTCGCTTTTCCTTTCGTCATGATATTCGAGTGGCTGGGCCCGATGTTTGAGGTAATGGGCTACATTTTTATGATTTCAGGTTTTGCGTTGGGACTGATTTCCTGGCAGGTCTTTTCGGTGTTCTTGCTGGTAGCCATAGGCTTCGGCATGCTGCTCTCGGTTACAGCGTTGCTGCTGGAAGAGTTGTCGTTCCACATTTATCCCAAGACCACCCAGCTCGCGAAATTGCTGATCGCGGTTCTACTTGAAAACTTTGGTTACCGGCAGCGGGTATCGTTATGGCGTTTTATCGGCTTGCTGCGCTGGATATTCAAACGCAAGGCGCAGGCAAAATGAAAGGGTTGATATTCCCGCAGTCAAAGCGTAACCTAAATAAGATCGCCAGGATTCATAAATCCTGGTTACCGTGAAAGGAGAATTGCCATGTGCTACGAGTATGAAATTTCCACGCAGGAAAAATTGAGGAAATCCAAGCAACAGGTTGAAGACTTGAAGAAACATGCAAAAGCGGAAAAACCCGCAC
Organism: Burkholderiales bacterium; assembly: GCA_035319205.1. Lineage (GTDB taxonomy): Bacteria > Pseudomonadota > Gammaproteobacteria > Burkholderiales > JAHFRG01 > JAHFRG01. The sequence goes on from DATHDD010000155.1 coordinate 10,771, forward strand.
CCGAAAAAGATTCCGGGAAAAAACCGCAAACCCAGGAAGAACCGGTACCCGCCTAATGACGACTTCAATATTTCAAAACCCCGCTCCGGCGGGGTTTTTTATTATCAAACTAACAGTTCCCTGACCACCCCGCTCCACGCTTTGGCGAGATTATTGCGGTCGTAACCGCCGCCGCCAAACGCCATGATTCTGCCTTCGCATAATTCATCGGCGAGCAGGCATAGCCGCTTCGCCGCGTGGGCATGGGCCGCAGGCGTGTATTCGAGATGCGCGAGCGGGTCGCCCGCGATCGAGTCAGCGCCGCACTGAAACAAAATGAATTCCGGCGGTTTGTCGCGCAATAAGGTTTCCACTTTCGGCCAAACCTTGAGGAATTCTGAATCGCCCGAGCCCGGCATCATCGGGATGTTAAGTTTCATGCCTTGCGCTTTACCCTTGCCGGTTTCGGTGGCAGTACCGGTGCCGGGATAAAGAAAACGTCCGTCCTCGTGAATGTCGGCGTAAATCAGGTCGGGGTCGCTTTCAAACGGATAGAACATGCCGTCGCCGTGATGCACATCTATGTCCACGTAGCCCACGCGCTTGACGCCATATTCGGCGCGCAACGTTTCCACCACCACGCCCATATCGTTGAACACGCAAAAACCGGCCGCACGTTCGCGCCGCGCGTGATGCAGTCCGCCAATCGGCTGAAAAGTGCGCTTGCAATCTCCTTTCATAACGCGCTTCACGCCGTCCAACGCTGCGCCCACCACATGCGCGGTCGCTTCATACACACCGGGAAACGCCGGCGTATCGCCGTAATCAATATAACCATATCCGGCTTTGGAGAGCGCAATGACCCGGTCCAGATGCTCCGGAGTATGAAAGCGCTCGATTTCCTTGCGGGTTGCCGGCTTGGATGAAGTAATTTCCACTTTCTTGTCCAGGCCCTGACGCTGCGCTTCGCGCCAGAATGCCGCCTGGCGGTCGGGACCAAACGGATGGCCATCGGGAAAGCCGTAACCGCCGAGGTTATCGCTCAAATACAAACAAACTTTAGCTTGCTGGGTCATGGCTCTTATTCTTTGGTGACTTTATTTTGGACGAGCAAAATAAAGTGATCAACTGCCAGGCTGCCCCTGGCATCAAAACAATGTTTGCTGCCCGCCTTTTTGCGGCTGGCGAAAGCGCGCGGTATCGAGCGCTCCGCGATTACGGTTGAAACCCAAACGCTGGCATGCCAGCTTAAAGCGCTGCGCCAGCAAATCGGCGAATTTTCCCTCACCTCGCATGCGGCTGCCGAATTGCGGATCGTTCTCCCTGCCGTCGCGCATTTGTCTCATCCGGCTCATCACATGGCTTGCTTTGAGCGGGTAATGCTCATCAAGCCAGGCCTTGAACAAATCCTTCAATTCGTAAGGTAGACGCAGCAGCACATAGCCCGCCATCGTGGCTCCCGCCTCGCGCGCCGCCTCCAGCACTTTTTCCAAAGTGGAATCGTTTAGAAAAGGAATCACCGGCGCGACCAGCACGCCGCATGGAACGCCCGCTTCGCTTAGTCTCTTGATTGTTTGCAGGCGCCGTTGAGGGGCGGTTGCGCGCGGCTCAAGATGGCGCGCAAGTTCATGGTCAAGCGTGGTGACGGAAACAAACACGCTCGCCAGATTTTTCTGCGCCATAGGCGCAAGTAAATCCAAATCACGTTCGACCATTGAAGATTTGGTGACGATCCCAACCGGATGCTCGTATTCAGCTAATACTTCCAGAATTTGCTGGGTGATGCGGTATTCGCGCTCAACTGGCTGGTAGGGATCTGTGTTTGCCCCCAGCGCAATTACTTCGCAGCGGTATCCGGGTTGGGCCAGTTCCTCTCGCAGCAGCTCTGCAGCATTGACCTTGGCAAACAATTTGGTTTCAAAATCCAGCCCGGGTGAAAGATTGAGATAAGCGTGGGTCGGACGCGCATAGCAGTAAACGCAGCCATGCTCGCAGCCGCGGTAGGGATTGATGGATTGGCTGAAGCCTACATCCGGCGATTCGTTGCGGGAGATGATGCTTTTCGCGATTTCTTCTGTGACGGTGGTCTCGAGCATAGGAAGCTCTTCATCCGGCTGCGTGTCCCAGCCATCGTCAACGCTTTCCCGCACCCGGCTTTCGAAGCGTCCTTCCGGATTAATCGTCGCGCCGCGGCCTTTGTGAGGATGAATGACGCTGTGCGCCACGATGAACCCTTTCACTTCAAACCGACCACCGAACAAAAATACCTGCTTCAGCTCTTGCTGGAAATCATCTGCGCCTGGGGCGTCGCCTTTATTACCTCATCCACCGTGGTAAGACCCGCGGCAATTTTCATCGCGCCGCTGATGCGCAGCGGCTTCATACCGTCCTTGTAAGCCTGCTCGCGCACCAACGAGACGTCGCAATCGCTGATTATCAATTTGCTCAAGGCGGGTGTCATGGAGAGTATTTCGAAAATGCCCATGCGTCCCATAAAACCGGTCATGCGGCACTCAAGGCAGCCTACGTTGTGATACACCTTGGGCGGCTTGGCGGCCTTCCAGGGGGCGACCAGGTTGGCCCAGCCTGCCTCGTCCAGCGCGCCGGGTTCTTTGCAGTGCGGGCACAAGACGCGAACCAGTCGTTGCGCCAGCACGCCCAGCACGGTTGAATGAATCAGATAAGGCGGCACTCCGATGTCCAGCAAGCGGGTGACTGCGGAAGGCGCGTCGTTGGTATGCAGCGTGGACAGCACCAGGTGTCCGGTGAGCGCGGCCTGGATTGCTATTTCCGCTGTTTCCAAGTCGCGGATCTCTCCCACCATGATAATGTCCGGGTCCTGCCGCATCAGTGTGCGCACTCCGCTTGCGAAATCCAGGCCTATGCTGGGCTGCACCTGCATCTGGTTGAACTGGGGCTCCACCATTTCGATTGGATCCTCGATGGTGCAGACATTCACATCCGGCTTGGCAAGCATTTTCAGCGTGGAATACAAAGTGGTGGTCTTGCCGGAACCGGTTGGGCCGGTTACCAGAACGATGCCGTAGGGCTTGGCGACGAAATCATTCCAGCGCGAAATGTCTTCATCGCTGAATCCCAGTTCCTTGAAATCCTTAACCAGCACTTCGGGGTTGAAAATCCGCATCACTACTTTTTCTCCGAATGCAGTGGGCATGGTGGAAATCCTCAGCTCGACTTCCTCATCATCGGGAGTGCGGGTCTTGATGCGTCCGTCCTGCGGGCGGCGCTTCTCAACGATATCCATGCGCGCCAGCACCTTGATGCGGCTGGTAACCGCTCCCACTACCACTGCCGGTATCTGATACACCTGGTGCAATACCCCGTCGATGCGGAAGCGTACGATGGCCATGTCGCGCCGCGGTTCCAGGTGGATGTCGCTCGCCCTCTGCTCGAAAGCGTACCGCCACAGCCAATCCACGATATTCACGACTTGCTGGTCATTCGCGTCCAGCTTGCCGCTCTTGCCCAGCTCGACCAATTGTTCGAAATTACCAATTCCGGGCAGGCGTTCGTCATCCACTTTCGTCGTGGACTTGACTGAACGAGCGAGGCTGTAAATCTCGACGAGATAACGGTTGATGTCTACCGGATTGGCCAGAACCAGCTTGATTTTCTGGCGCAGCATCAGGGAAAGATCCCTCGTCCATTGAGTGGCGTAAGGCTCCGCGGTGGCGATGACCACTTCCTTGTCATTCATTGCGACCGGAAGAATCGCGGAACGTGACGCATAGGCGCTCGACATCACATTGGTCACCTTGTCAAAATCAATCTTCATGGGGTCAATGTGGTAATAAGGCAGGTTGGCTTTGTGTGCCAGCCACTCGGTGAGCGCTTCGAGGTGCAAAAGCTTATGGGGCGGCTTGGCGCTTTTCCATTTTTGATCGGCAACAACAATCAGCGGATGCAGCCCGGAGCGGTTGCCATGGTAATCCTGCGCCAGCAAATCCGCATCGTGCTTGGATACCAGGCCGTCCGATACCAGGCCGTGGAGCACCTGTTCAAGAGAAAGCCTATGATCGGCAGCTCTGTGTTTAATCTGCGTAACGGGTTGCATAACCTAACTTTGGGGGGATTGCTTAAAGTATAAACTTATTTTTCATGTTGATACAACGGGTATTTAGCCTATTTTATGAGAAATTACAAGGTTCGCCGAGATTTTACCTGCCCGTAAAGGGGGAATTCGGCGTCCGTGCGAATCAATTTGACGCTCGATTCTGTTTTTTTCCCGCATCTTGGAGTAAAGCTTTAGACACACCGCGTTTTATAATAAACATCCAATACCATGTGCGGCCGATTTGTACTTTACAGCTCCAAAGAACGCATCGCGGATCGTTTTGGCGTTGACCCCTCGTCCCTGAACCTCATCACACATTGGGAAGCAAGGTACAACATTGCCCCCAGTACCCATTGTTTTATTATCCGGCCTTCCGACCTGGGCTGGCGCGAAATGGTGACGGTTTCATGGGGCTTGCTTCCCCATTGGGCAAAGAGCGCGGCTGACCGCCGCTATATCAACGCCAGGGGCGAAACTATTTTCGAAAAGCCCGCGTTTCGCGCTGCCGCCCGCCACAACCGCTGCCTGGTGGTCGCAGACGGTTACTACGAATGGAAAACGGCAGTTGGCCGCAAGGTTCCCTACTTCTTCAGCATGAGCGATGAGCAGCCTTTCGCAATGGCGGGTTTGTGGGATTCCTGGGAACGCGAACGCGACAGGATTGAATCGTTCGCCATTATCACGACCAAGGCCAACGAATTATCTGCATCCGTTCATGACCGGATGCCAGCCATCATCAAACCGGAGGATTATG
>DATHDD010000156.1:0-26781 GCA_035319205.1 Burkholderiales bacterium
TATGGGAAGGGGATTTTCAATGAAAAAAATATTTATATCCGCTGCATCCGTTGCAGCTCTGCTCATATCGGGCTGCGCCTCACAACCAAAATCCACTTTCGAGACATTTCACGCTCAAGACCTGAATGGTTTACTTTCCTCGGGTCAATATGTGCAAAAAACAGATAACTTCTTTGTCATTAATGATTCCTCAGCGTCAATGACAGATGAATATTTTGGCGTAGGCTACCCTGCTCAGCCTACTCCTACAAAATTTTTGGTTGAAAAAGAAATCCTTAACAGAATCAATCAAACTATTCCAGACATCAAATTAACATCAAGTATCCGCAGCTTTGGCTCCCGCTCTTGCTTGTCGTGGAGATCCACCCAGCTTAATCAGGCCCCTACCAGCTACTCAAAATCAACTTTCAGTAGCGGCATAGATGCACTGGCTTGTGCCAGTGGTTTTTCGCCAATCGACAGCGGGATTGAGTGGACAAACAGAGATTTATCACCAACAGCGGGTAACATCGCTGTTTTAATTCTCAGCGACGGTCATTATCCGGGTTCAGAGGGTGTTACTGCGATGCAATCCTTGAAACGACAATATGGCGACAGATTATGTGTTTATTCTGTTTGGGTAGGTAACGAAGAAGATAAATACGGCCAAACCAACTTAAAGCAATTCTCTGACATTGCCGGCTGTGGCTATGGCACAACGGCTGACAGAATTTCAAGCCCTGACGGCATGGCAAATTTTGTAAAAAGCGTTTTCTTGGAAGCCGGTCTGCTACCACCTCCCGAGCCCGAGCCCGAAATGCCAGCGCCCCCGCCCCCGCCTGCACCGGAACATATCACGCTTTCCGCCGACGCATTTTTTGACTTCAACAAGGCGGAATTGCGCCCGCGCGGCCAAGGATTGCTTTCCGACATCGCGAGCAGATTGCAGAGCGCCGAATACGACACGATCACCGTCACGGGTCACAGCGACCGGATTGGATCCCATGCTTACAACATGAAGCTCTCTGAAAAACGCGCCCAAGTGGTGGCGGATTACCTCGTTGAGCACGGCGTCCACGCCCACACCATTAACGCAATTGGCAAAGGGGAGACTGAGCCTGTAACGACCCCGGATCAATGCAAAAACTTGAAGCGCAAACAGCTCATCGAGTGCTTGCAGCCCGACCGCCGCGTGGATGTTGACGTGACAGCAGTCGTGCAGCAGTAAGGAAAATAAGCACAAACGCAGTTACAATGGAAGCCCCGCACCGTCGTGCGGGGCTTTTCATTGGATAAGTCATGCCTCAACCCGTAACTACCCTGATTGACGCCGGCTGGGTGATTCCGGTCGAACCATTGGATGTTTTGCCGAATCATTCCATTGCCATCAGCGGCGGAACGATACAAGCGGTACTGCCAACCTCTGAAACGCATGCCCGGTTCAGCGCCAAACAGCATCTACGCCTTGACACCCATGCGCTCATTCCAGGACTCGTCAACCTTCACACCCACGCAGCGATGACGCTGATGCGCGGGCTTGCCGATGATTTGCGGCTGATGGATTGGTTGAACCACCACATCTGGCCGGCTGAAGCCGACCATGTTTCGCAGCAATTCGTCTACGACGGCACCGAGCTCGCGTGCGCCGAGATGCTGCGCGGCGGAATCACCTGCTTCAACGACATGTACTTCTTTCCCGAAGCGGCGGCGAAAGCGGCAATAACCTCTGGCATGCGCGCCGCCATCGGTATCATCGTTATCGAGTTTCCAAGCAACTACGCCGGCGACCCCGACGATTACCTAAACAAAGGACTGGCGGCGCGCGATGAGCTGCGTTCCCAGCCATTGCTGTCGTTTTGCATGGCGCCGCACGCGCCCTACACGGTGAGCGACAAGACGTTTGGTAAACTGCTCACCTACGCGCAGCAGCTTGACCTGCCAATTCACATACATCTGCAGGAGACGCAGCATGAAATCGAGCATAGTCTGGAGCAATACAAGATGCGGCCGCTTGAGCGGCTGCATAAGCTGGGATTGCTGGGCCCCAATTTCATTGCAGTACATGCCGTGCATGTAACCCCCCAGGAAATCGCGCTGCTTTCGAGCGAAGCCTGCAGCGTCGCCCACTGTCCCTCTTCCAATCTCAAGCTTGCCAGCGGCTTTGCTCCGGTTGCTTCATTACTGGATCACGGCATCAACGTGGGGCTGGGCAGTGACGGCGCGGCAAGCAATAATCGCCTGGACCTGTTCGAGGAAATGCGCCTTGCTGCGATACTTGCCAAGGCCGTGAGCAGCAGAGCCGATGCGCTGCCCGCGCAGCAGGCATTGCAAATGGCCACCCTGAACGGCGCCAAGGCACTCGGTTTGGACAGCAAAATCGGCTCGCTGGCTCCGGGCAAGGCAGCGGACATTACCGCAGTGGATTTCTCCGGTCTTGAGCTTTCGCCCTGCTTCGACCCCGTGTCGCACCTGGTTTATGCCGCAGGCCGCGAGCAAGTAAGCCATGTCTGGGTAAACGGAAAAATGTTGCTCGATAACCGCAAGCTTGTCACATTGAGCGAAAAAGAAGCCGCAGCCAAGGCACGCTACTGGCAGGAAAAAATCGGTGTAGCATAAAAGCATGAACGTCGATCCGCAGGAACTTGAAAAATTCAACGAACTCGCGCACCGCTGGTGGGACCCGGAAGCCGACTTCAAGCCACTGCACGACCTCAATCCGCTGCGCCTTGACTACATCGACAAGCTCACGAGCCTGAAAGGCAAGACCGTGCTTGACGTCGGCTGCGGCGGTGGCATTTTGTCGGAGAGCATGGCGGTACGAGGCGCGCATGTCACCGGAATAGACTTGGGAGAGAAGGCACTGAAAGTTGCAGAGTTGCACCGCCTGGAAAGCAAAGTACAAGTCGAGTACATGAGAATTGCGGTGGAAGAGCTGGCGCGTAAGCAGCCTCATCATTACGACGTCGTAACCTGCATGGAATTTCTCGAGCACGTGCCTGATCCCGCGAGCGCGGTGCACGCCTGCGCCGAACTGGTAAAGTCCGGCGGCCAGTTATATTTTGCCACCATCAACCGTAATCTGAAATCCTATATTTTAGCGATCATCGGCGCTGAGTATGTACTCAGACTCCTGCCGCGCGGCACGCATGACTACGCGAGATTCATCAAGCCTTCGGAGCTGGCGCGCTTCTGCCGCGATGCCAGATTGAACGTAGAGCACATCACCGGCATGACCTACAACCCGTTCAGCAAGATTTATTCCCTGGGACCCGATACCGACGTGAATTACATTTTGCACGCAAAGGCGGATTGATGCCGTTCGACTTTTTTGCTTTCATCTCCCTTGGCCGTGATTAAAGCCGTGCTGTTCGACCTCGACGGCACGCTCGCCGACACTGCGCCCGATCTCGGCTATGCGCTGAACCGCCAGCGCGAAAAACACGGACTCGAGGCGCTGCCTTTGCCAACCATACGTCCTTATGTCTCTCAGGGAGGCCGCGGCTTGATGAAAATCGGTTTCGATCTCGCTCCCGGAGACGCGGTTTACGACGCGCGGCGCGCTGAGTTCCTGGATTTCTACGAAGAACGCCTTTGCCACGACACCCGGCTCTTTGCCGGCATACCCGAAGTGTTAACTGAACTTGAAAGAAAAAGCTTGCCCTGGGGCGTGGTCACCAACAAGATCGAGCGCTTCACCCTGCCGCTCATGCAAAAGCTCAAGCTCGACCGGCGCGCTGCCTGCATCGTCAGCGGCGATACCGGCGTCAACTCCAAGCCTCATCCCGAGCCGTTGCTTATGGCGAGCGGCAAAATTGGCGTACCACCACCGGCTTGCGTCTACGTCGGGGATGATGAGCGCGATGTGCAGGCGGCGCACGCCGCGGGGATGCAGGCCATGGTTGCCCGCTACGGCTATCTCGGGAACGGTGCCCGTCCCGAAGCCTGGGGCGCCGAAACTTATATATTCAGCCCTATTGAAATCTTGCAATTTCTATGACAGCACCCATTTATGAGATAATTGTTACTGCTTTTTTTCAGTCTTCAGCAAATGGGGGCGACTTGGCTTCGACGTAGGTCGCAAAGCAGCGCAGGGCATACCGAGGACCAGTTCCCTCGCAAATCCACTGGAAAGCAACTAAACGCGAACGACGAGCGTTACGTTCTAGCCGCTTAATCCCGGCTGGACTCTGCACCGGATCGCTCATGGGCCGGGTCGGGCAACCGACAACAGAGTCATTTACATGAGATCGTGCTGCTCAGGGTTACTTTGAGCAAACACTAAATCATAGGTAACTCGCCGTGGCGCAGCCCGTCGGCTGGCGGCACACCGGCTAAAACAAACAGCCTGACTAAGTATGTAGAACTGCCTGTAGAGGACCTGCGGACGGGGGTTCGATTCCCCCCGCCTCCACCACACGATTCTCCAAAAAAAAACGCCGAGGGGTATAACCCTCGGCGTTCATTTCCGCAAGATGATTCCCGTAGTTTTTTGAACTTGAATTAAAGCCGCCTGTACCGATGGTGGCCGCATCCGGGCAGTATGAGTAAATATATATCTATGCAGCGGCGCCTTTGAGCATGGCAGCACCCTTAGCGGAGGCTAAGCCCAGGACAGCACCGATTGCCATCGAGACGCAAACCGTGATGACAGCGTTGCTTAAGCCGATTGACATCAGGTTCGAGAGACCCAGCGCCTCAGCTGTCTGCAGAAGATAGGCAAAAGTAGCCGCGTAACCATAGACATTTGCCGGGATCGATGAAAACGCCTTGATGGTGGCGCCGTAGCAGATCACCCAAACCGTAGCGCCAACCACGATGCCCGCCCACAACGGCAAACTTAATGTGTCCCCTAGCGGGACCGCCAGAATAATGACTGCCGCGATCCAGGCCATGATAGACCCAAAGATGTTGCCCACTATTGTGGTTTGCAGGGCTTTATTGTCGCCCCCCGTATGGAAAAAACATGCCCAGCCTATGAATGCCGCCCAGATGACGATGCCTCCCAACGAAAGAAAAGCCCAAGTTGCTATACCTCCCAGAACAGCGATGCTTAAAGACAAAGCTCCCATTTGTGACATAGTACCCTCCTAAAGTTTTATGTAGTCTAACTTGCCGGACACTATTCCGTTACCCCAGTGATCCATAAGCAGCAAGGCACGCGACTGGCTATTTCTTGTAATAAGGGGACGCTTGCTGTTATGTGGAATACGCCGTAGGTAAGGCACTCCTTGTTTTCAAAGCGTATTAAGCGCTATACCCGGCGGTTTTATGCTCCCAGCTACACTGTACCAACACCAGTTGCCCGGATCAGGTTAACCCTCCAAGCGCCTAAAGTATCTGCCGTATCGCGAATAAGGTCAACGGTTGTAAAATTTAGTCTTTTTCCGCCCTTACTCGCTAGATACTGTATACAAGATGACCGCAGCATTTCAAGCCAATGTCACAATTATCGGTGATACGGAAATGCTTGAAGCGTTCAAGCAGCAGATCAACGTCCTGCTGTCCGAAGCAAGCCCTGTTCAGAATCTCCAGGAGCAATACATTTCACAAGACTTGATTTACCGCTTTGAAGCCGATCAAGGTATTCCTTTCCCGCCTTTCGTCACTACCTCTGCGGCCTTCCCCGATTTGAAAATCAAGGTGCAATGGATTAATCACCGAGATGGGGTGAACGGTAGCGCAGTAATCCAGAACGGCAAGCTTACTGAACAACATGTCCAACCGCTCTCTGAGTCTGAGCGTACCAGCAGCCCCTTTCAATTAGATATCGCCGTCGAGGAAAACAGTTATCTCAATCATGCCATCGTTTTCAGGAACATCGGTGCCAGCGAGTATGCAGGGTATATTCTCACCGGCAAACAGCATGCCTTGTTCAAAATTCGCAAACAGGAAAGTCAAGCCGAGCTTTACTCAAGCGATGGTCTCGAAGTCGAGTGGGCGGAACATTGGATTTACAATCTGGAAAAACGGAATAGCGATTACCGGGAACTTGCACCTGGTGAAAAGATACCGGACGAGCTGTACCGGAAATTGGAAACGCTGGTCAAAGTATTCATTAATGAATGGGTGTGGTTTTCCGAAAGTCTACCGGAAGACATTATCATAGAGCAGCAGAATTATGAACGCATGGGGTTTACCTCACACCAGGCGAACATCAAGACTGAGAAAATCAGAAAAATGGCAAAACTCGATACAAATCAGGGAGCCCCTTATCAGTTCAGCACGCTAAGCAATGATTGTGAGTGGATAAAAACTGTGATTGTGGCGTGTTGGGCCGTATCATGATCAAACTGACCAAGCAATAAAAATGCAGGAAAACAGTTTCTTGAGCCTTGGCCCCCATGGCTTTCACCGGCTTGCCTACAACGAATGGGGCAACCCCAATAATCCGCATGTAGTGGTCTGCGTGCACGGCCTCACGCGCAACGCGCGCGATTTCGACTTCCTCGCCATGGCGCTGAAAAACGATTGCCGAGTTATATGCCCCGATGTTGCCGGCCGCGGACAAAGCGATTGGCTAGACCACAGCGAGGATTACAGTTACCCGGTTTACTTGTCCGACATGGCGGCATTGCTTGCGCGAATCAGCGACGGCACTAGAGTGCCCCGATTCTTTGCCAGGCTGCTTGGCCGCTCTTCTGAGAATTATCTTGACTGGGTAGGCACTTCGATGGGCGGGCTGATCGGCATGATGCTGGCGGCGCAGCCTAAATCACCGATAAGGCGCCTGATAATGAACGACGTCGGCTGGCTCGTTCCCGCCGAGGCGCTGCGGCGCCTGGGCGATTACGTCGGCAAGACCCCGCGCTTTGCCAGCCTCGAGGAATTCGAAGCCAACTTGCGCAAGGTGTGCGCTCCTTTTGGCCCGCTCACCGGCGCGCAGTGGCGCCATCTCGCCATCCATAGTTCGAAGAAGCTTGATGATGGAAGCTACGGCTTCAAATACGATCCGAAGATAGGCGAACCTTTCAAAAGTGGATTTTTCCAGGACGTGGATTTATGGAAGGTCTGGGAAAAAGTGCGCTGCCCTGTGCTGATTTTGCGCGGGGCGGAGTCAGACTTGCTGCTCAGAGAAACCGCGGTACAAATGTGCGAGCGCAAAGCGCGCACTGAATTGGTGGAATTTTCCGGAATTGGTCATGCGCCGATGCTAATGTCGTCAGACCAGACCAAAGTCGTGCGCGATTTTCTTCTCGCCACGGATTGAAAGCATTTCCGCCACCAGAATAGCGGCCGCTTTTGCGCATCTGGCATTTCCCATCTTATTCAGGGAGTCGTCAGCAAACAGGAGCGCGCATTGGCCTTCATCTCTTTTATATTTTGGCGTCCATTCAGTCAATACCGCCGAGGCATAGATACTTCACCTGCACGAACTCTTCGATTCCGTATTTTGAGCCTTCGCGGCCGAATCCGGATTGCTTCACTCCGCCAAATGGTGTGACTTCGTTGGAGATGATGCCGGTGTTCACGCCCACCATGCCGCATTCTAGCGCTTCGGCAACGCGCCAGATGCGTCCGATGTCGCGGCTGTAGAAATATCCAGCTAGACCATATTCGGTGTCATTGGCAATGCGCACTGCATCCTGCTCGGTTTTAAAGCGGAACAGCGGCGCCACCGGGCCAAATGTTTCTTGGTGCGCAAGCAGCATGTCGGTAGTGACGTCTTTCAGCACCGTGGGCTCAAAAAACGTTCCTCCCAGCGCATGGCGCTTGCCACCCAGCAATACTTCTGCGCCTTTAGCCACCGCATCGGCGATATGGCTCTCTACCTTTTTGAGAGCTTGTCCATCGATCAATGGTCCTTGAGTGACTCCCTGTTCCATGCCGTTGCCAACTTTGAAAGCTTTCACCTTTGCCACTAGCGTAGCAGCAAACGCATCATAAACACCGTCCTGCACCAGGATGCGGTTGGCGCACACGCAGGTCTGCCCGGTATTGCGATATTTGGATGCAATTGCTCCCTCCACTGCGGCGTCAAGATCAGCATCATCAAAAACAATGAACGGTGCATTGCCGCCCAGCTCCAGCGAGATTTTCTTCACCGTGTCTGCGCATTGGCGCATCAGGAGTTTCCCAACTTCTGTGGAACCGGTAAAAGTAAGTTTGCGCACCAGTGGATTTGCGGTCATTTCTCCGCCTATCTCCGGTGCGTCGCCGGTCACCACATTAAATACTCCCTTGGGTATTCCCGCTTCCTCGGCGAGCACGGCGAGCGCCAGTGCCGAATAAGGGGTCTGTTCAGCAGGTTTCAGCACCATCACGCAGCCTGCTGCGAGCGCCGGGCCGGCTTTGCGAGTAATCATCGCCGCGGGAAAATTCCACGGCGTTATTGCCGCGCAGACGCCGACCGGCTCCTTGATAACCATCAGCCGCTTGTCGGAATGGTGCTGAGGAATGGTATCGCCGTAAACACGCTTGCCTTCTTCGGCAAACCATTCGATAAAAGATGCCGCATAAGCGATTTCACCCTTGGCTTCGGCTAGCGGCTTGCCTTGCTCAGCGGTCATCAGCATCGCGAGGTCCTGCTGGTTGGCCATGACGAGATCGAACCAGCGGCGCAGGATGAGCGCCCGCTCTTTAGCGGTCTTTGCGCGCCAAGCAGGCCAGGCAGCATGCGCTGCTTCTATGGCACGGCGTGCTTCCGCAGCGCCCATGTCAGGCACCGTGCCAAGCTGCGAGCCGTCCGCAGGATTGGTCACTCCAAACGTGGTTTTATCGTCGGCATCCATCCATGCGCCGTTGATATAGCATTGCTGCCGGAACAGTCCGGGGTTGTTAAGCTTGAGCGAAGCTATTTTTTGGGGTGCGTTCATAACGGGTCTCAACCAGGATCTTAATTAAATTATAGCAATTATGTTGGCTCGACTTGCGCTGTAAAAGTTCAGGATAATTGCCTCTTTTTCGAGGTTGAGGTAGATTGCCCTGTAACCGACCAATAATTCCGTTTAAATCCCATTCGGGTTGCGAAGAGGAAAAGCCTCAATAATTGACCGATAATCCCGGTCACATCCGGATCGAGTTGCGCATAAGACAAGTCTCAATTGAACATAAATTCGGACTACGCGATATGGACAAGCCTGACGTGCTGCATAACATATTGTTTGGCCTTGCCGCACTGGTGCTGGTGGGGGTGCTGGCGTTCCTCTACGACAAGACCCAGGCAGTTGATCTGCGCAAGCAGAACGAGATTTTAGGCTTCCTGCGGGAATTAAAGGAAATCGACGGCCGCTGGGACGTCGATGTACTGCGCGCGCGAATCGAGTTCGGAGCGAACGATTTGCCTGCAAGCAACCGGGCCGCCGCCGCGAGCAAAGCCCTGCAGGATCTGGGCACAGCGCTGCAGAACACGCGTAGCGCTGCGTTGAGCGCTGGGCTGCCCGATCTCAACAATGCGATACTGCAGAAGATTGAGCTGGTCGAGAAATTCAAGTCTGAGAACCGCTATACCAAAGATGCGCTGCAAGCAGTGCTCAAAGGCGCAGCGGAACTCAGTGCGCAGGCTGCCGAGCTGCAGTCGCGCTCGCCGGAGCTCGAGCAGGCGTTGAGCCGGTTGGCAGCCGCGGCGCCGCTATACTACTGGCTAGCGCAGGACCCGCAGCGCACTAGCCTGGAAGCCGCCGCGGCACAACTGCATATGATTCCCGATGCCTTGCGCGACAAAGCAACCGAACTTGACACCGCGATGCAAGCTCTGCTCAAGCACAAGCCCGCCGAGCAGGCGCTGTTCACCAAGCTCGCGTTCCTGACTTCGGGCCCGCGCCTCGACACACTGACGTTTTCGTTCAGCCGCGAACTTGAGGCGACGCTGCAGGACAAGGAGCGCTACCGCGTTTACCTGGTGGCCTACGCGAGCGCGCTGTTGATCCTGCTGGCTTATCTCGGCGCCAAGCTCAAGGCCGCGAATGTGGGTCTCGAGCACCGCGTTCAAGAGCGCACGCGCGAGCTGTCGGAAGCGCTTAAGCACCTCAAGGAATCCGAAGCGCAGCTGATCCAGTCGGAAAAAATGTCGTCGCTCGGACAGATGGTGGCGGGCGTCGCGCACGAGATCAATACGCCGCTCGCCTACGTCAAGAACAGCCTTGGCACGGTCGCCGATAAACTGCCCGACCTCAGCACCGCGATCCAGCGCTGCGAGCAGCTGCTTGCTCTGCTGCAGGCCGGCGGCAACGCCAACGCCGAGGAATTGAACCGCCAGTTCGTGCTGGTGTCGTCGCAAATCGCGCAACTCAAGCAGCAGCGTGTGTTGGAAGAGCTGAACAAACTGGTCAAGGATGGCCTGTACGGCACCGGCCAGGTTGCGGAGATCGTGGGCAACCTGAAGGACTTCAGTCGCCTTGATCGCAGCAAAGTGACAAGCTTCAACCTGAATGAAGGCCTTAACAGTACGCTGCTGCTCGCCAAGCATCTGTTGAAATCGGTCACCGTTAACAAACAGTTCAGTGACATTCCCGAAATCCATTGCGCGCCGTCGCAAATCAACCAGGTTTTCCTCAACCTTATCACCAACGCGACCCAAGCGATGGAAACCGGCAACGGTACACTCACGCTCACAACGCGCAGCAACGGCGGCGGCGTAGAAGTCGAAATCGCCGACAACGGCAAGGGCATCGCGCCCGAAGTGCTGCCGAAGATCTTCGACCCGTTCTTCACCACCAAAGAAATCGGCAAGGGCACCGGGCTGGGACTGTCGATTTCCTACAAGATCATCCAGCAGCACGGCGGCCGCATCGCCGTCAAATCGCAGGTCGGCGCCGGCACTAAATTCACGGTTTGGCTGCCGGTGAAGCCGCCGGCCGAGGCGGAAATCGCGTCATAACAGCTCGCAAAGAAAATGACGCATCCGGTCAAAATCGGCAAATACCAAATCCAGGGCGTGCTCGGCAAGGGTGGCATGGGCATCGTCTATAAGGGTTGGGATTCCGCGATTTCGCGCAGCGTTGCGATCAAGGCGATCACCAAGGCTTCGCTCGATGACAGCAGGCTCAAGCAGGTGATGAACCGTTTTCGGCATGAGGCGCAAACGGTCGGCCGCTTGGTGCATCCGCGCATCGTGCAAATCTACGACTACGGCGAGGACGACGAAACCGCTTACATCGTGATGGAGCTGGTCAACGGCAAGACATTGGCACACCACCTGGCGCAGAAAGTCGTCTATGAAATCCGCGAAGCCGGCGAGATCATCCGCCAGGTGCTCGACGGCATTGGCTATGCGCACGGCGAGGGCGTCGTGCATCGCGACATCAAACCGTCGAACATCATGATCAACAGCGACGGCCGCGTCAAGATCAGCGACTTCGGCATCGCGCATACCGAGTCTTCGAATCTGACCCAAGTCGGCGACGTGCTCGGCACGCTGCATTACATGGCGCCCGAGCAGTTCCTCGGCACCGAGGTCAGCACACATACCGACCTGTTTGCTATCGGCGTAATCGCCTATGAGCTGCTGACCGGCAGCAAGCCGTTTTACGGCAGCAATGCCGTGGTGATGCAGCAAGTGTTAAACGAGCGGCCTGCCGATCCGTCGTTACTGAACGCCAACTTGTCGCCGTTGATGGATCGTGTACTGCAAAAAGCACTTTCCAAGAAGCGCGAAGACCGCTTTCAGGATGCACGCGAGTTTTCCGAGGTTTTCCGCGAAGCGCTCGATGCTACACTCAACCTCAACGCCGCAGCACCCACTCTCAAGCTCAGCACCCCTGACAGTTCCGCACTACTCAGTGCCGCCCGCCTGCTTAATGCGACTCCTGTGGCGAGTGCCCCGCAAGCGACCGGCGATGTCCAACCGGAGCAGACCGGCAACAGCGCAATCAGCCTCGACACCAGCGTCAAAAAAGCACGGTTGCTGCTGATCGACGACGAGGAAAGGATACTGACCGCGCTCAAGTCGCTGTTCCGGGACCGCTATCATGTGTTCACCACCACCGACGGCAACAAGGCGCTTGATTTCCTCAGCAAGTACCAGATGCACGTAATCATCAGCGATCAGCGCATGCCGGTGATGCCGGGGGTGGAGCTGCTGCGCCGCTCGCGCGAGATCTCGCCGCGCAGCGTGCGCATCCTGTTGACCGGCTATTCCGACCTGGCGGCAATCGTCGGCTCAATCAATGACGGCGAGGTCTACCGCTTCATCAGCAAGCCGTGGGATAACAGTGAGCTGCAGACTATAGTCGCTGAAGCCGTGACTATTGCACTCGAGCTGGCCGATACCAAGGCCGCTTCGGTCGCGCTGCCGGAAAAGATGGATGCCGGCGTGCTGGTCATCGATGCGGACGAAGAAATTTTCCGCGTTGCGCGCGAACTGATCGGCGGGCTGTGCCCGGTAATCTATGCCGCTAATCTCGATGCCGCACTCGCGGCAATGCAGTCACAGGAAATCGCGGTCGTGGTTGCCGACATCGATTCCGGCCATGAGCAATTAAGCGCGATGTTGAAGCTCTTGAAACAAGAATACCCGCAGATCCTGAGTATGGTAATCACCACCGCGTCGGACTCGGAACTCGTGATCGAGCTCATCAATGAGGCGCAAATCTTCCGCTTCCTCAACAAACCGGTGAACGTGCGGCTGCTGAAAAGCCACGTGCATGCGGCGCTATTGCGTTATCTCAGCTACCGGCAGGCACCCAAGCTCGTCACTGAGCATCGGGTGCGGCTTCCCGAGGAAGTAAGCTCATCCTCGCTTGACCAGGACATCCTCGACAGTATCAAATCGCTGCGCGGAAGGTGGTTTGGCGCGCAGGACAATTAGCCGGATTGCTATAGAATAGTCCGCCAGCGCCTCATATGCGCTGCGCCAGCGGAAGATTCATCAAGAGATTCTGCGGCTTCATGCGCAACACGTTATCGTCGCTCATCGCCATTCCCAGAAACACCGGATGTCCTGCGATTTCTGAGCGCATGTCTTGAGCGTTAAGAAAATCCATTCGAAACAGGCACAAAAGCCGCCGCTGGCGTTCCTCCGCTACATCCTTGCCGAGGTACACATCATTGAGGATACCACTCGCCTCGGCATCAAGGCCGACGTGCCAGACCCATTCCTCGCTCTCGATTTTGGGCACCGGGTTTACTGTTACACGCACTTGATGAAAATGCTCAATCCACGCCTCAAGAACGCGGCATAGTGCAGAGCTGCCGGGATGATATTGATTTAACGCAAGCACCGTGTCGTGTTGTTCATCGCGCTCCCAATAAATCGCAGCGTTATCCTCATTCAGAACGGTCAGACTTGCGCTCTTCAACGGCGCCTGTGCATCCATGAGAAAGCGCCCGATGTTGCCAAGACCGGCGTTCTTGGCTTGAGTTTCTACAATTTCAGCATCTGCTGCCAGGATGGCGCTGTCATTGGTGCTGATTTTCTGTGCACGGAACAACATTTCAGCTGAGCGCGCCTGCAATGGCTCAGGTTGCTGCCCAAGAATGTGGCGCAAGATAACCTGTACCAAATGGTCGATGAAAAGCGGCGGTACGGTGGCGTCGGCTTCCTGAAAAATCGCCGCGTAGCAGGCTTCCAGCGACGGCCCGGCCATCAAGCGCTTGCGGAAACGCAGCATGATGCGGTAATTTTCCCGCGCATCTTCATCGGCAATCGCCGCAAGGCGCGCATCGTCCACCCTGCTGTGCGGGTTATCGAGCAATTCCTGATGCAGGGCACGCTCGTTTGCACAAGACTCTTCAAGCGGGTGCAGTTCCGGGCGCATCAAATAACTGCGCAGGAAATCGTCAGTAAGGACGAGCCGTCCGTCCGGGTCGTGTGTGAGATAATGATAGCCGCAGCTGCGCCAGAAATCGACCATCGTAACGCGCGATACTCAAGCGTTATGCTTGGCTTTGGCTGGCGGTAAAAACAATGCCGGCATGGATTTTTTCAAATGAGAATGCTGCGGCTTCGGCGCGGGTGCCAAGTGCGGAACCGGCGGCTTGGTCGCTGGAGCCAGTTGCGCAACATTGCTGTGTTCGCGTTTAAAAGCGTGCGGCTGTGTCCTGCCAGGGCGCCGGCTTTCTCGGTGAACTGCTGCTTTATGATGCTGTGTCGCAAAGCTGGGACGGTGGACGGCTTTCTGATTCGGCTCGAAACCGGGCACGATTTTGATTGGAAGTCTGAACTTGAGGAAGCGCTCGATATCCCTGAGTTGCTCCATCTCCTCGGTGCACACCAGCGATATGGCGTCGCCGGAACTGCCGGCGCGGCCGGTGCGGCCGATGCGGTGCACATAGTCTCCGGCTACATGCGGCAGCTCGAAATTCACCACGTGCGGCAATTCGTCTATATCCAATCCGCGCGCCGCGATGTCAGTCGCAACCAGCACGCGCACCTTGCCGCTCTTAAAATCTGCCAATGCCTGGATGCGTGCCGGCTGGCTCTTGTTGCTGTGGATCGCAGTGGAATGTATGCCGTCGCGCTGCAGCTGCTGCGCGAGCCGGTTTGCGCCATGCTTGGTTCGGGTGAATACCAGCACCTGGCGCAAATCCTGCGATTTGATTATGTGCGAGAGCAATTCGCGCTTGCGGTTGTGGTCCACCGGATGCACCACGTGCGCCACCATGTCCGCTGCGGCATTGCTCTGCCCCACTTCAATCAGTACCGGTTTGTTCAGGAGGCGATCCGCGAGTTTTTTGATCTCATCGGAAAACGTGGCGGAGAACAGCAGGTTTTGCCGCTTCGCCGGCAGCAGCGCAAGAATCCTTTTAATGTCCGGCAAAAATCCCATGTCCAGCATGCGGTCCGCTTCGTCCAGCACCAGGATTTCGACTTTCGAGAGATTTACCGTTTTCTGCTGCACATGGTCCAGCAAGCGCCCCGGAGTAGCCACCAGTATGTCCACCCCGGACTGCAATTCCTTGATCTGCGGATTGATGTTGACACCGCCGAAGACTACCGCAGGTTTCAGCGAGAGATATTTGCCGTAGGTGCGCACGCTTTCTTCGACCTGCATCGCGAGCTCGCGGGTCGGAGCCACAATCAGCGCGCGTATAGGATGCCGTGCCGGGGACGTGCTGGTGTTGGAATGGATTTGCAGGCGCTGCAAGATGGGCCAGGTGAAACCTGCGGTCTTGCCTGTGCCGGTCTGCGCCCCGGCCATCACATCCAGTCCTGAAAGTATCGGCGGGATTGCTTGCGCCTGCACCGGCGTGGGTTCGCGATAACCCTGGTCGCTAATTGCGCGCAGAATTTCGGCCGACAGGCCGAGTTTGCTAAAAGGCATGATTCATTCTCCTAAATCGGCCTACCTGGGCTATGCCCGGGACCGGTCTAGGCAGATGACTATTGATATTGACACCTCCCGTAAAGGAGTAACGCGTGGCGGCCCAGACCGGACAGGAGGGCCGCAGGAAACTTATTGGCGTGCATCATACAGTATTGGCGACAATTGCAACATATGTTATTTCTCGGCCAGCGCTTTCAGGTCTTCAATCACCTCTTTGGAATTGCGTGAAGTGTCGGCCTTGAGATAAATCTTGGCGATTTTTCCCTGGGGATTGATCAGGAATGTATTGCGCTTGGCGAATTTGATTATGCCCAGATTCAAGAGTGAGCCATAGCGTTCAGCGATTTCCCCATCTTGGTCCGCCAGCAAAGGAAAAGGCAGGTGGTATTTCCTGGCGAATTCGGCGTGGCTGGTGGTATCGTCCACGCTTACCCCTACCACTTCCGCGCCCATCGCGGTAATCTGGCGCAGGTCATCGCGGAAAGTGCAGGCTTGCTGGGTGCAACCCGGCGTATCGTCCTTGGGATAAAAATACAGCACCAGCCATCTGCCGCTGAAATCGCGCAGGCTGTGCATGCTTCCGTTCTGGTCAGGCAGGCTGAAATCCGGCGCAGCCTCGCCAGCTTTCGGCGTACCGGCAGCACGCGCCATATTAATCCACAACACCACCCCTGCCGCCAATACCAGCAGCAAAATAAGCAGTTTCATGGCGCAGAGTCCTTTAGATCGAGATGCGGCCACACCCAGCCACGCAACAGCAGCACGCAAAACGCCGCCACGCCGCTGGCAAAGAAAAACGCCATTGATGAACTTTGATAATGCCAGATTCCCCCGAAAACCAGACCGGCGGGAATCGCGTTCAATCCCAGTATCAAATGATACCAGCCAAACGCCGTACCGCGTTCGCCAGCGCTGGAGAAATCGCTGACCAAAGCCCGCTCTGCGCCCTCGCTCAAGCCCATGAATAACCCATACACAATAGTCACCACCCAAAGTGCCAAGTTCCCGGTGACTTTGCCGAGCAGCAGAAAACTCAGCGCAAAGGCGGTCCAACTCACCAGCATCAGCATACCGCGCCCTAACTTGTCGGCGAGCTTTCCGCCCCAAGTCGAGGTTGCTGTTTTGGCAAGATTCAACACAGCCCACAGCAACAGCAATTCGACCACGCTGATGTGCAATTGAAAACCGAACAGCAGGATGAAAGTCTCTGAAGCACGGGCAAATGTAAACAATCCCAGCACCACTAGATAGCGCCGCATGGGTAATGACAGGCTGCGCCAGGAAAGCGGCGCCAGATTCGCGCGCGGCGGTATCACATGAGAAGGTTTATCCTTGACTCCAAACAGCAGTAACAATACTGCAATGAATCCTGGAATCGCGGAAAGCAAAATCACCTGCGGCAGGGTAAACCCTGAATAAGCCAGTACCGCAGCAGCGGCAAGGCTTCCCGCCACTGCCCCGCCGTTGTCCAGCGCGCGGTGAAACCCAAACGCATAGCCGCGCATCTCGGGTGGCGTGGCATCCACCACGAGGGCATCGCGCGGCGCACTACGCACACCCTTGCCTACCCGATCCAAACTGCGCAATACCATCACCAGAGCCCAACTACCTGCCAACCCGAGCAACGGTCGCGCGAGATTGGATAGTATGTAGCCAAACAGTGTCAGCCCCTTGCGCCTGCTGTTCAAGCGGTCGGAATGGCGCCCCGACCACAGCTTCAAAAAACTTGCCACAGCATCGGCAAAGCCTTCGATCAAGCCGAGGGCTATGGGACCTGAAGACAGCACGGTCACGAGCAAGATTGGAATCAAAGGAATGACAATATCCGAGGCAAAGTCATTAAAGAAACTGACCAGGCCGAGAATGATCACGGTGCGCGGTAACCGCTGCGGCAAAGTTTTTCCTCAGCAAAGTGACAGGAAGGTGGAAGCATTGTAAGCCAAACGCCCTGCAGCGGCCGTTTCGGCGTTGTTTTCCCTTCAGGCATAATCTTGTTATGGGGACAACAAATGCGGGCGGCCACAAGCCGCTCCTGATCTATGACGGGGAGTGCGGATTCTGCGCTTTCTGGGCGCGCTATTGGCAAAAACTTACTCAGGACCGGGTAAGTTACGAACCGTACCAGCAAGCCGCTGAACGCTTCCCGCAAATTTCTTTAGCCGAATTCCAGCGTGCAGTCCAATACATCGCGCCCGATGGGGAAATCGCCAGCGCCGCTAAAGCCAGTTTCCTTACCTTAAGTCATGCCCGCGGCAAAGGCATCTGGCTTGCGCTATACCGGAGACTTCCCGGTTTTGCTGCGATCTCCGAGCGCTTATACGCTGTTATCGCTTCACACCGACCTGCTTTTCACCGCTTGAGCCTGTGGCTGTGGGGGCGCGATTACGTGCCGCCGCGCTCCGAACTGGTTTCCTGGTTTTTCCTGCGCGCCATCGGTCTGCTCTACCTCGCCGCGTTCGTTTCCTTTGGCGTGCAGGCGCTGGGATTGATCGGCAGCCACGGCATACTGCCGCTTCCTGATTTTATCGATTCCATCAAACGCTATTTCGGTTGGGAGCGTTACTGGCTTTTCCCAATGGTGTTCTGGCTGAGCTCAGGCGATTCCGCCATACAAGTTACATGCTGGACCGGAGCTGTGCTGTCGTTGCTTTTGGTATTTAACGTTCTGCCGCGCCTGAGTTTGCTTTTGCTTTATGTGCTTTATCTCTCGCTTTTTTATGCAGGCCAGGATTTCATGACCTTTCAGTGGGACCTGCTTTTGCTCGAAGCCGGATTCCTCGCAATTTTGTTGAGCGTCGCTTCAACGATCGGCATCTTGCTGTTGCGCTGGCTGCTGTTCCGCTTCATGTTTCTCTCGGGAGCGGTCAAGCTCCTGAGCGGAGATCCCACCTGGGTGAACCTCTCCGCGCTCTCGTTCCATTTTCAAACCCAGCCGCTTCCGACTCCGCTTGCCTGGTATGCCTATCAATTGCCGCAAAGCGCGCTGCTAGCGGCAACAGCCGTGACCTTTGTCATCGAGCTGGTGTTGCCGTTTTTTATTTTCCTCCCCAGACGGCTGCGGTTTATTGCGGCTTTTGGTTTCCTTCTGCTGCAAGTCTGCATTTGTATTACCGGTAATTACAACTTTTTTAATCTTCTCACCATGGCCTTATGCCTTGTGCTGTTTGACGATGCGGCGCTTCAAAAGGTCCTTCCGCAACCCCTGACCAGCCTGCTGCAACAGCGCAACCCTGGCGTGGAGCCGAAAAAAATCCTATCTTACATTGCCGGATCGATTGCGCTGGTAATTGTGCCTGTAAGCGCGGTGCAGCTTTATTCGGCATTCAACGGGCGTGCTCCAATGCTCGCCAAGTGGATTGACTACGGTATTGCTCCGCTGCGCATAGTCAACAGTTATGGTGTATTCGCTGTGATGACCACCGAGCGACCTGAAATCATCATTGAAGGATCGGACGATGGCATCCATTGGAAAGAATACCCATTCAAGTACAAGCCGGGCGAAGTGGAACGGCGGCCACCTTGGAATATTCCGCACCAGCCGCGGCTTGATTGGCAGATGTGGTTTGCCGCATTAGGGACACAAGACCAGCACCCGTGGTTTTCGCGTTTGTTGCAGCGGCTATTGGAAAATTCCCCGGAAGTGATTGCGCTGCTTGACACCAATCCTTTTCCCGACAAGCCTCCTCATTACGTTCGCGCACTGCTCTATGACTACCGGTATGCAAACAACGAACAAAAAGAAAGCAAAGGTGTCTGGTGGGAGCGGCGGCTGGTAGGGCTTTATTACCCCGCTGTGAAATCAAGACAAAACAGTTCGAACAGCCGTGAAGCGCCTTCCGATATGATGCAAGGAATAATGCGGCCACAAGAACCTTAACAGGATGTTGAAGAACTCCGCGGATAAGTGATAAGCAAGGGCAATATAGGCTAGAATGCGCGCGTCGCCCCGATAGCTCAGTGGATAGAGCAGCCCCCTCCTAAGGGGCAGGTCGCACGTTCGATTCGTGTTCGGGGCGCCAACCACAACGGATCAAACCAATTTAAAATCACGAATTTCTCTTTTTATGGACTTGCGGAAAAGCACGTTCTTTACGAATTATTGCACAAGCACTCGGGATAAGCGCGCCTCCAGTCCAACGGGAATGCAGTTGCTTCCTAAACTAGCGACGACGCCTTGTTGATAACACAGATCCATTTCTACTCTGCGCAGTTCTGGCTGTTCAGCGTTTACCTTGCGCATGGTGGCCCGCTTAATCAGCTCAGGCCAGATTTTCTCCGGCTCCATTTCAAATATCACGTTCGCGTCCGCGGGCACAACATACCAATCGCCGCGCTCAATTTCGTTTTGCAACTGTCCCTGCCCCCAGCCAGAATGTCCGGCGTAAACTTTTAAGTGCCTGGCTGGCTGCGGCTTGGACAGCAATTCCTGGAGCAGGTCGAGACTTAAACCCAGATAAATATCATCCATCATGTGCAGGCTCCAACGGGGCTGTTCGCTTGAACGAAACATGAATACCAGCGATCGAGGATAAACCGGTCCACCAAAAAAAACATTATCATCGCTTTCTTTCAAAACCGGATCTTCTGGAAACAGCTTGCTCAAGGGGATATTGGTCTGCCGGTTGATAATTACTCCTATCGCACCCTCGGAGATGGGCCTGACCAAAACCACTGTCTCCCGGAAATTGGGATCCAGTATCTCCCTTTTAGCCACCAGAAATATCCCGGCCTTTTCCTCGGGTGTTTCAGCCCATGCCGGCACAGCCCATAGCAGCAAAGTGAAAGCTTGCAAGAAAGCATATATATACCGGTAGTTCATAATATCAACCCGATTCATTAAACACCCTTTTGTGCCAAAACCATGGACAACCGTGCAACACCTGCGCCAATTCCGATACAAACACCCCCGCACTTCATGCCCTAACCCATTGATTAGCCGTGAATGGTTTGTTGGCACCGTTCTTGCTGGCTTTTATTCAGCAAGCGAGGTGTTTATCGCTTGCTCATTCTCCTTTATAAAAATTCGGGCGTGTCTCACACGCCCTTTTTTTTAGAGGATGAGTACGGATTATGACGTCTCCTCCAGCACTTTCCTCCGTGTACCCTGGGCACTCTTACTTGACCGTGTAATGCCTAACTTTTTTTCTTGTGCGAAGCTTCTGCCGGCTTGGATTGAGCGCTCATGAAATCTGAAAGCTGTTTGAAGTAATCCAACCCCGCCGGTAACGTGAACGGCGGGACCATAGAAGGCGTCTGCTGAAACGAGCGCGTGAACCAATCCGCAAGATTTGCCCCGCCCTGCTGTGCTGCGCCGAACTGGGCAAAAGCCTGCAACAGGTTGGCATAGGTGGCGCCTATGCGGCTCATCTCCCGCGCAATTCCCACGAACAATTCCACTTCCCCGCCTTCAACCACATTATTTATTTTTTGGATCAGCTCGCGCCGCTGATCCCACGGCTCATTGCTATTGGCGAGAAAGGTGCGCAGTTCCTTGAGCAGGCCCGCAACATCCGGATTTAATTCGGGCATTTTTTCTCCTCGAGATTATTCATAACCAAAGGATAGCCCGAACCGGAGTGCTTTGCCAGCGCCCGATCACTCGATTCCCTTGATGGAAAAGTTAATTGCCGGGCTGACAACAGTTTGCCGCGGTCTTTGGCAAGTTCTAATTTGCAGGCTGCTTGGTTGACATCGCATCGCAATGGGTGCTAAAAAAGTAACACGGCTACGGAGAGGTTATGGAAAGACGGGAATTTATAAAAATCTGTGCTGCCGGTGCAGCGATGGCTGCAGGCAATACGTTCGCTTTAACCAACACCGAGCCCCGATTTTATTCCAGAACGCGCTTGGTGGACTACGACGGCAGGCCGCTCAAGATATCCGGGCTGCAAGTCAAGCAAAATTATATTTTCCATTATCCTTTCCTGGGCACGCCGTGCTTCCTGTTGAATCTCGGTAAGCCCACTATGAGTGACACAATGCTGCTCACCGCCGATGGCAAAAGCTATCACTGGAAAGGTGGGGTGGGTGCAGACCATTCCGTTGTCGCCTACTCCGCAATATGCGCACACCGCCTTGCCTATCCAACCAAGCAGATCAGCTTTATCAGCTACCGCGGCAACGCCAGCTCAAGTATCGGGAAGACCAACGTAATACACTGCTGTGCCGAGCACAGCGAATACGATCCTGCTCAAGGCGCAAAAGTGGTATCCGGTCCTGCCAAGCAGCCGCTCGCCGCTATCATCCTTGAATACAACAAGAATACTGATGAATTGTTCGCGGTTGGCACGCTGGGCGGAGAATTGTTCAACGATTTCTTTTCCATGTACGACTTCAGGCTGAATTTGGAGTATGGCTCCAACAAAGCGCAGAAACAGGCAACCGGCGACGTCGTCGTCACTGAGCTGACAAACTTTTGCCAGCAACAAGTCAGGTGCTAGACCGGATCGCTCAATTTAATAGTCTGAACATCATGAAGGAGATGATAATGAAAATTATGATTGCGGCTTTATCATGCGTGTTGATTATGGCGGGCTGCGCCTGGATGGGCGGCAAAACCACCTCGGCCACCGCAAACCTGCAACCCACCAAGGGCAATAAGGTCTCCGGCACTATCACTTTTACCCAGAAAGGCGACAAAGTGCTGGTAACAGCGAACGTGAACGGCCTGACCCCGGGCTTGCACGGGTTTCACGTTCACGAAAAAGGCGATTGCAGCGCGGCTGACGCCATGAGTGCAGGCGGGCATTTCAATCCCGCTGGCAAGCCCCATGGCTCGCCGGACAGCGCAGAACATCACGGCGGCGACTTGGGCAATCTCACTGCCGACAAATCGGGCAATGCCACGCTCTCAATTGAAGTAAGTGGCATTACCCTGGATCAGTCGGCCAACAGCGTAGTCGGCAAAGGCGTGGTCGTTCATGCCAATCCGGATGATCTGAGATCGCAGCCTGCGGGAAATTCCGGGCCCAGGGTGGCTTGCGGAGTAATCCACCTCGTTGAGCAGACGAAATCCGGTTATTAAAGCTGCATTATCTCTGGCTATGCCGGGCAAGGAATCATCGCTTAAAATAAGGCGATGATTCCTTGGCTTTCCTCCGACCTCTCCTTTCCTCCGCCGGAGCTTGCTCTCATAGAGCCTAACGGCTTGCTGGCCTTGGGCGGCGATTTATCCTGTAAACGCCTGATCCATGCCTATTCGAAAGGCATTTTTCCCTGGTTCAATGAAGACGAGCCCATTCTGTGGTGGAGCCCCGACCCGCGTATGGTGTTGTTTCCCGCTGAACTCAAAATTTCCCGCTCGCTGCGCAAAGCGCTGCAAAAGCACAATTACCAGGTTTTTGCCGACCGCTCATTTGACCAAGTCATTGCGGGTTGTGCTGAGCCGCGCCGCAATCAAAGGGGGACCTGGATCAACCCCGGCATGATTAAGGCTTACCGGGAATTGCATCTCATGGGATATGCCCATTCGGTGGAAACCTGGATAGACGGCAAGATCGTCGGAGGACTTTATGGTGTGGCGCTGGGCCGAGTGTTTTTCGGGGAGTCCATGTTCTCACGCACAACCGATGCTTCAAAGATCGCTTTTGTACATCTGGTAAAACAACTGACACGCTGGCGCTTCGGCCTCATTGACTGCCAGATGAAGACTGCGCACCTGGCATCGTTTGGCGCGCGCGAGATTCCGCGCACACAATTTACTCGAATCATCGAAGAATTGATACACTATGAGGGTGTAGAAGGATCGTGGCGGCTCGATAATGACTTACTTGAATGAATTTCCCTTGTCGGTATTGCAGTTCTACGCGACTGCTCCATACCCATGCAGCTATTTGCCCGGTAAAATGGCGCGCTCGCAAGTGGCGACCCCAAGTCACCTGATTGACACTGCGGTTTACAGCGAGCTGGTAAGAAGCGGTTTCCGTCGCAGCGGCGCTTTTACTTACCGGCCGCATTGCGACAGCTGCCGCGCTTGTGTTCCGGTGCGCCTCGTTGCCGGCTCCTTTACCCCTTCGCGTGCGCAGCGCCGCGCCTGGAAACGCCACCAGAAGCTGCGCGCTGAATTGCTGGACCTGAAATACAACGCGGAGCACTACGCGCTGTACCTGCGCTACCAGGCAAGTCGTCATTCCGGTGGCGGAATGGACCAGGACAGCCGCGAGCAGTACCAGCATTTCCTCTTGCAAAGCAATGTCGAGTCGCGCCTGGTGGAATTTCGCGATGGTTCAACACTGCGCATGGTGAGTATCATAGACCGCCTGCACGACGGCCTGTCATCGGTTTACACTTTTTTCGAGCCAGGTGTACAGGGAGCAAGCTTCGGCACATATAATGTATTGTGGCAAATCGAATTGTGCCGCACTCTCGGGCTGCCCTACTTGTACCTCGGCTACTGGATTGCAGAGAGCCACAAAATGGCCTACAAAGCCAGGTTCCAGCCCATACAGGGGCTGATTAACGATTGTTGGCAGCCGCTGTCCGGACATCTTGCGGCCCCGTGACAGCGTTTTGATGAGTTTACTTTTCAGCGGACATTCATACGACGCGTTTTTGAATCAAGCAGGTTTGGCACGATATATCTAGCAGCCGCGATTTATCTGGCCATTTTCGCTGCCACGCAATTAATGTTTTCGATGCCGGCCCTGTACGATTTGTTGTTGCTGCGCCATCCTACCCCCCGAAAAGGAATCCGCTTCACTGGCCTTTAATATTTTTACGTGGCAACGGAAACGGTTAAAATCACTCCATGTTTTATTCCCTGTTGCGACCCCTGCTATTCAAGCTCGATGCCGAAACTTCCCATGATCTAACGCTCGCTTCCCTGCATTTTGGCCACGCTCTGGGCCTGCAGTTTTTCGGTAAACATGCTGATGGTAAACCGCGCCATGTCCTGGGACTGGATTTTCCCAACCCTGTGGGACTAGCAGCGGGACTTGATAAAAACGGCGAATACATAGACGCGCTCGCCGCGCTGGGCTTCGGTTTCATCGAGGTCGGAACCGTAACGCTACGTCCTCAGCCCGGGAACCCGCGTCCGCGTTTGTTTCGGGTCCCGCAAGCTCAAGCTATCATCAACCGCATGGGTTTCAACAATCACGGTGTTGACAGGCTGATAGAAAATATCCGCCGTGCCCGCTACCGGGGGATATTGGGAGTCAATATCGGCAAGAACGCCGATACTCCGATGGAAAACGCAGTTGATGATTACATCGCCTGCCTGCGCAAAGTGTATCCATTTGCAAGTTATGTCGCTGTAAACATTTCTTCGCCGAATACACCCGGCTTGCGCGACCTGCAGCAAAAACAGGAACTCGACCAATTGCTCGGCGTATTGAAAGAAGAGCACAAGAAGCTTGCCAGGCTGTTTGGGAAACATGTACCTCTGGCGCTGAAAATCTCTCCAGATCTTGAACCTCATGAGATCGGTGAAATCGCCTCTTTGCTGCGCGCGCACAAGATTGACGCGGTGATAGCCACCAACACCACACTTTCGCGTGACGAAATCGAGGACTTAAGCCAGGAAAGCGGTGGCGTGAGCGGCGCACCGCTTAATAAAAAGTCCACCGCCGTAATCCGCCAGTTGGCAGCAGCACTGCAAGGGCAACTGCCTATAATAGGAGTGGGCGGCATCATGAGCGGCGCGGATGCATTGGAAAAGCTGCACGCCGGCGCGAGCCTGGTGCAGATTTACAGCGGACTCATTTACCGCGGACCGGAATTAGTGAGCGAATTGGTTGAGGCGCTATAGAGCCGGCTGCGGGTTTCGCGTCAAACTAAGGTCAGCAAATCATGCGCATCGGTGTGCCAAGGGAAACCAAAGACCACGAATACCGGGTTGGCCTGACACCCGGAGGCGTGAAGCTGCTGTGCAGTGAAGGCCACGAGGTATGGATTGAAACCAACGCAGCTTTGCGGATCGGTTTCCCTGATTCGGCCTATCGCGATGCCGGCGCCTGCATCGGCAACGGTCCTGCTGATATTTATGACTGCGAACTGATAGTAAAGGTCAAGGAACCGCAGCCTGCAGAATTTAAACTGGTACGCCCCGGACAAACGCTGTTCTGTTACCAGCATTTCGCGCCCAATCGCGTACTGCTTGAGCGCATGCTGGAAACAAAAGTCTCCTGCGTTGCGTATGAAACCGTGACCGACACTGCGGGTGGATTACCTCTGCTTGCACCGATGTCGCAAATCGCCGGAAGGCTTTCGATCCAGGTAGGCGCCTGGGCCCTGCAGATGGCAAATGGCGGCTGCGGAGTGCTGCTTCCCGGCATTCCGGGTGTCGCTCCCGGCAAGGTTATCATCATCGGCGCCGGCACGGTGGGGTCAAATGCTGCGCATATTGCGGTGGGCATGGAGGCGGACGTAACTGTCCTTGCATTGAATGCGCTTCGGCTTGAGCAGCTTGAACGAGCTTATCCGGGCAAAATTAAAACCCGACTTTCTGAGCCGTTGAATCTCGCAGAACATGTTGCGGATGCAGATCTTGTCATTGGCGCGGTGTCGATTGCGGGCAAACAGCCGCCCAAACTGATTTCCCGGGAGCTCCTGGGAAAAATGCGGCCGGGTTCGGTACTGGTCGATGTGTCAATAGACCAGGGCGGCATCGCCGAGACCTCGCGTCCGACTACACATTCCAACCCGCTTTACATGGAACAAGGCGTGGTGCATTACTGTGTCGCCAATATGCCCTCCGCTGTGGCGCGCACTGCGACATTTGCATTGACTCAAGCCACTCTGCCTTATGTGCGCACGCTCGCCAAGCATGGACTAAAAGCTGCGGTCCTTTCCGATCCGGGTCTTAAAAACGGGTTACAAATCCATGCTGGCCATATCACCTACAAAAACCTAGCCGAAGATATGGGCAAACCTTATGTCTCCCCGGAACAGGCGTTGGTTTAGTGTGCGATTTGAATCTTTCCCCGCATATATAATCCAAACATCTATGCATATAACTCCACGGCGGTTGAATGGTGTTTATCTACAAGCGATAATGCACGCTTTTAAACGGATTTCGCCAAACGCTGCATGACTACGCATCAGGAAACAGCACTCAAGCTGCGTCACGGGCTTTTTTTTGAGGACCTTTACCTCCGGGACGGGTTGCTGCGTCTGGATGCTGCGTTTCTGAATTTTCTCGGCGAGGCGGACGCTGAGCTGCGTCATCGCGTTGAAGCCGGCCGCGCCAACCCTGCAGCACTGGAAAAAAAAGAAGAATCGGAACTGCTGATCTCGCTGAGCCCTCACCTCGACGACTTCGTCGCCGATTTGTTCGGCATTCAGGAAGAGCTGAACAAGCTTTCAGCACGTCACCATGAGCTTGCCCCGCTTTATAGCTGCAAGCGCCTGTTCGTGCAGCGCAAGGCAATGAACAAGGTGAAACCCGAGGAAGCGGCGGCAGTGGATGGCCCCGCGGTTGAGAAACAGCTTGCAAAACTTTTTGGCGAACCATTTTCAGAACTCGCGTTCGCGCGGCACGTCACCGAATGGCAAAAAGATGAAGCAACAAATGCCGACAAACTGCGACTTGCACTGCTGTATGCCGCATGGGCGGCATTGACCCCGGCGGGACGCGAACGCCACAGCCGCGGCGTTTTGT
>DATHDD010000157.1:0-18252 GCA_035319205.1 Burkholderiales bacterium
CGCGCACGCCCTCGAACACCGCCAGGCCGTAATGCAGCGAGTGGGTAAGCACGTGGGTGGTGGCTTTGCGCCACGGCACCAGCTTGCCGTCATACCAAATATGACCTTCGCGGTCGGCCATGGACATGGCGTTCTCCATAAATTAGACGCGCTATTCTAGCGTATTTTTTGCCGAGTGATGAGGTACCCCAAAAACGGTAATGCGTGCGCCTTGACCGGCATACAGTCAATAGATTAACCTAGAAACTACATAGCCTAATTATTACAAACAACAACTCTCATGCCCGATCAGGCACAAGCAAAGAGCAATTCCGGCGGTATTCTGGATCGGCTTTTTCAAGCATTCATCAGCCCGTCTGATTCAGAAGATGAGAAGTGGCGCAAGAAATGGCTGCTGATGTTTTGCCTGTTGATGAACGTGGTCGCATGGGTTTGGCCCGCGATTTACTGGATCAGGGGCTTGCGCTTTCCGTACCCGATCCCTGTGGCCTATCTGATCATCTCCTTGCTGACCTTGCTGATTTACCAGAAAACAAAAAATTTCGCTTTATTCCGTTCTTTCCAGTTCTTGCTGTTCATGTTTGTGCCTTTCATCGTTCAATGGGGCCCCGAAATGAACTTCATCAGATCCAGCGGCATCGTGCTGCTGGCTTTGCTGGCGCCGATGGGGGTGATGGTTTTTCAGGGGGTAAAAGAATCTATTCCCTGGTTTGTGGCCTATCTGGTGCTCACCGTGGTGTCGGGGGTGTTTGACTACTTTCTTGCGGAAGGGATGGTGACCGGCTTGCCAATGCAAACCATCTCAGTATTTTTTGTTCTGAACTTCTTCATACTTTCGACCATCGTTTATTTAATGATCTTTTACTTTGTCCAGAAAAAAGAAACGTTTCAAATGGAGCTCGGTGAAAAGAGTCTCCTGATCGAGTCCGAACGGCAGAAATCGGAAGAGTTGCTTCTCAAAATCCTGCCAGGACATATCGCTGCGCGCCTTAAGGCGGGCGAAAAGACTATCGCTGATGGATATGAGGACGTCACTGTTATGTTTGCCGACCTCGTGGATTTCACCTGGCTTGCTGAAAGCATGCCGCCCAGAAGCGTGGTGAAAATGCTGGATGAAGTTTTTTTAGAATTTGACCAGCTGACGGATAAATATGGGCTGGAGAAAATCAAGACCATCGGCGATGCCTATATGGTGGCCGGGGGTCTTACCGACGAGCGGTCCGAATACGCTAATGCGGTTGCCAATATGGCGCTGGACATGCGCGATATTACTAGACAGCATCCGACATTGAGCCAACAAAACTTGAAGATTCACATCGGAATCGCCACCGGCCCGGCGGTGGCGGGAGTGATCAAAACAGAGAAGCGTCTTATTTACGACCTATGGGGCCCCACCGTCAATCTGGCAAGCCGCATTACTTCGGAGGCGGCTGCGGGCACCATCCAGGTTGATGAAACCACTTACCGGCGCCTCAAGGGCCGTTTCTCGTTCGAGCAGCCGCAGGCCATAGAACTCAAAGGCAAAGGCAAGGTAACAATTTACCAGCTTACCGGAAAATAATTATTCGCGGTTAAATACCCAGTCCCAGAGCGCGACTACTGCTTCGCGCTGCTTTTTGACTGCGGACGCTTCCACTCTCGTGTATTTTTCGTTGTTCAATCGCAGGCCATGCTGCAAGCGGCGGAATTCCCGGTAGCCGATTCGCACTTGCTCAGCGAGATCTGCAGGGAGCAGCTTGAGCTCTGCTGCCAGATTCAGCAAAGCCAGATTGCCGATGTTGCCGGTCAAAACCGGGCGGGCATGCGCATGCCCGAGAACTACATATTGCACGATGAATTCCACATCAATAATGCCTCCGCGGTCGTGCTTGAGATCAAACAGGCCGCTTTCGTTGGGATGGGCTTCCAGCATTTTGCCGCGCATATTCAGAATTTCGCTGCGCAGTTTTCCCAGATCCCGCTTTGCGCACAGCACCTCTTTGCGGATTGCCTCGAAGCGGTTTCCGACTTGCTGGTTTCCCGCGACGAAGCGTCCGCGGGTCAGTGCTTGGTGTTCCCATACCCAGGCGTGCAGCCGCTGATATTCGCTAAATGCATTGATTTCGCTCACCAGCAGACCGCCGGCGCCGTCGGGGCGTAACCGCAAGTCTGTGTCGTAAAGAATCCCCGCTGCAGTGTAGCTGGTAAGCCAGCTGTTAATGCGTTGCGCCAGCCTGGCATACACTGCCTGAGCTTCGGGATGTTCGTCGTCGTAGAGGAAAATTAAATCCAGATCGG
Organism: Burkholderiales bacterium; assembly: GCA_035319205.1. Classification (GTDB taxonomy): domain Bacteria; phylum Pseudomonadota; class Gammaproteobacteria; order Burkholderiales; family JAHFRG01; genus JAHFRG01. Next base: position 2,278 of record DATHDD010000157.1, read on the forward strand.
AAGCATAGCCGAGTTCCTTGCCCCCCAGCTTGCCGTAGCCGATGATGGCGAAGTACGGCTCAGCGCGGTGCTTCTGGCGCAACCCCTCCCAGCACAAGCGCAACACCCACTTCAGAATCAGGTCGGCGAGATCACTCAAATGATCGCTAAGGGTCTCCAGCGCCAACAATCCTGCCAGGTCCTGCGCCACGAGGCGAAATACCTGGGCATTATGAAACTGCCGCAAGATGTCCATTTGCTGCTCGGTGTCGGCCTCCAGCAATTGCGCGCTCAACGCGGCATGCAGACGCGGCCAATCGGGAGGGGAGTAAAGCGTGCGCGCATCCAGCAGTTCATCCAGCACCACCGGATGCTGTGCCAGATATTGCGCGGTCCAGGAACTCGCAGCGCAGAGTTTTGCCAGGCTTTGCAGCACTTGCGGGTATTCCACCAGCAGCGCCAGATAGGATTCGCGACGGCCGATGCTTTCGGCAAGCAGCAGAAGGCGTTCCAGCGCCGCATCGCCGAAAGGTGCCGCCGCTTCAATCATGGCGGGCATCAAGGCATCGAGGCGCGACTGGTTGGTGGCGGGCATCTGCCTGTAACGGCTGCTGTGCCTGATATTTCTCAGGCGCAGCACAATCTGCTGCGGATCGAGGTAGCCGAGCCCAGTGAGTTGCTTGACCGCCTCTTCATCAGTGAAAGTTCCTTCCCATAACGCGAGCAGTGGATGAGATGTGATTTGGGGCGCGGCGAACACTTGCTCGAAATGCAGGCTGACCCTGGCGCGGTGCGTACCAAGCTGCTGCAAAAATGCTTCAAAGCTGTCGAAACCCATCGCCTTGGAAATCAGCGCCCGATCCTGCTCGTTTCTGGGCAATGACTGGGTTTGATCATCATCGAGATATTGCAGGCGATGCTCCAGATTGCGCAGGAAAACATATGCATCGCGCAATTCTGTGCCGGCCTGTGCGGGCAACAAATTAAGGCCAACGAGCTTTTCCAGCACGGCGAGGGTCGGGCGGATGCGCAATTCGCTATCGCGCCCCCCGCGGATCAATTGAAAAACTTGCGCGATAAATTCGATTTCGCGTATGCCACCCGGCCCGAGCTTGATGTTCTCGGTCATGTCGCGTCGCCGCACTTCTTGACGCACTTGTTCATGCAAGCCGCGCATCGAATTGAATGCGGCATAGTCGAGGTACTTGCGGAACACAAAAGGACGCGCGAGTTGCATGAGTTCCTCACCACGACTGCCGCACACCACGCGTGCTTTGATCCAGGCATAACGCTCCCATTCGCGCCCCTGGGTGATGAAATAGCTTTCCAGCATGGCCAAGCTCACAGCCAGCGGCCCGCTTTCGCCGTAAGGTCGCAACCTCGTGTCGACGCGGAATACAAAACCGTTCTCGGTCATTACACTGATTGCGGCGATCAGTTTGCGGCAGAGCCTGTCAAAATATTCATGATTGCTGATAGAACGCGGGCCGCTGGTTACGCCTTCTTCCGGGTATACGAAAACAAGATCAATGTCGGAAGAAACATTGAGTTCGCCGCCCCCGAGTTTACCCATGCCGATGACCAGCAATTCTTGCGGTTCACGGCTGTCTGAGCCCACGGGGATGCCGTAATCCTGCTGCATCCACGCGTTAAGGTGAGTGAGGGCGAAGTTGAGCGTTTCCTCGGCAAGACTGGTTGTAGTGCGGGTCACTTCGCCGAGGTCAGCCAGGGCGCTCAGGTCGCGCAGGATGAGACGCAGCATGACCTGACCGCGCAACTCACGCAGCGCGCGGAAAAGCTCCGCTTCATTCCGAACCGGGTTCAGCAATGCGCGCATTTGCTGAACTGTAAATGGTGTGTGCAGATTCTTGAGCAGCGAATCTTTGAGTTCCGGCTGGCGGTGCAACAGCTGCTTCACGTAACGGCTGAAATCCAGCGTGCGCTCCAGCAGGCACTCATCTTCTTTTAACAAGGTGGAATCAGGCTTTCCCGGTATATGCACGTTGAGAATCGCGTTACAATGTCAATTTATGCTGAGTGGTTCGCGGACAAGACATGGCGCGGCTGCAACTGAGCCGCCATTTTATTGTCTCTAGAACGTACTTGGCAAACTCTACGATGACGAATACCCCGTCTTTATACAAGAACAGCCCATTCCGTGGTTGGCTGAAACGGATTTTCTTTGCCTGCTTGTTGCTGGCGGGTTTTGCCTTAATAACGACGTTGCTGGCGCTACGCTACTGGTTTTTGCCGAACATCGATAACTACCGCGACAGTATTGCACAAGCGGCCAGCCGCGCAGCAGGGCAGCGCATCACCATCGGCAGAATTACCGCTGATTGGGTTGGGTTGCGCCCGCGTCTTTCGCTTGACGATGTTCAGGTATATGACCAGACAGGGCGTCCCGCGTTGGCGCTGAACCGCGTTGCAACCACTTTATCCTGGTTAACTATGACAACAGGTGAAGTGCGTTTGTATTTGCTGGAATTCGATCAGCCTCAATTAAACATCCTGCGTGATCCCCAGGGAACGATATATTTGGCCGGGATTGCACTCGGCCAGAATACGGGGGGAACGGATTTTGGTGATTGGCTGTTGAAACAGAGGCACCTCGTCGTTCGCGATGCCACGATTCTTTGGCGGGACGATAAACTTTCGGCGCCGCAGCTGATATTGAAAAGCGTCACGCTGCGCATGGATAACAAAGGGGAACACCACCAAATTAGCCTGCAAGCCACTCCCCCGGCTAATCTTGCAGCACCTCTCGAAGTCAAAGGCGACTTTACCGGAAGCAGTGTGGATCCAGATGATTTGGCCAGATGGCAGGGCACGATGTCCGCGCAACTCGATTACGCAGATATAGCAGCGTGGCGCATCTGGCTGCCTTATCCAATCGAAGTGCAGAATGGTACGGGTGCGCTGCGTATATCGCTGACTTTGAAAGATGCACAGATTCAGGAGGCGAACGCCGAAGTGTATTTAAGCAGAGTTAGAGCGCGGCTTCGTCCCGATCTTCCGGAAATGGACTTGATCGAAATGCGCGGCAGGCTGGGATGGAAAATACTGGACGACGGTTTTGAATTATCGGGCCTGAAACTAAGCTTGACCACCCAACGCGGAATTTCCCTGAAACCGGCGGATTTCAGGGTGCGCCTCTATCCGGCAAGCAATCAGCAACCTTATCGCGGTGAGATCGAAGCCAATGCATTTGATCTTCTGCCGCTCGTGGTGCTTGCCGACCGCTTGCCGCTGCCACAGGAACTGCGCGAGCAACTAGTCGACTATTCACCCAGGGGCAGCGTATATGATATGGCGCTGAAATGGAGCGGTGATTTGCCGATGCCTACCCAGTACAGCGTCAAGGGCCGCTTTGTTAATCTCTCTTTGAATCCCCAGGAGCAATGGCCGGGGTTCAGCGGCATCAGCGGAACCATTCAAGGCAATGAACAAGGCGGACAACTTACACTGGAGACGAACAACGCCAGGGTTGTGATGCCCAAAGTGTTCGAAGAAGTTCTTAAATTTGACAATTTGAATGTTCGGCTCGGCTGGACGGTGCGGGATAGCCGTGCCGAGTTCAGCTTGAATCATGCGGTTTTTTCCAATTCGGATTTGAGCGGAAATGTGCAAGGTAACTACGTTGCCGTGAGCCAGGGTCCGGGTGTTGTTGATTTGAGCGGCAGTCTGAACCGGGTGGAGGCGGGCAGCCTCAACCGCTATTTGCCTCGCATGATCAGCAAGGGCACGCGCGACTGGCTGGCTAATGCCCCGATTACCGGCACATTCAGCGACGTGAACCTGCGGCTCAAAGGCGATCTTGCCGATTTCCCATTCGCTGACGAATCCAAAGGCCTGCTGCAGGTGACGGCAAAAGCGAATGGAGTGAATCTGAAATATTCTTCGGACTGGCCAAAAGTGGAAAACATCACTGCCGATTTGCAGATTAACGGCAAGCGGATGGAAGCTCATGCAAGCCATGCCGAGTATTGGGGAGCGAAGCTTGCTAAGGTTGACGCGGTGATTCCTGAAATCGGCAATCAAAAGGAAGCGATGCAGGTCGAAGGCGAGGCTGAAGCAACGGGCGAAAAATTCCTAAGATTTCTCGAGAGTTATTCGACGCACAAGAAAATCAGGGATTTTGCTGAAGGTGTACATGCAGACGGTGAGGTCAAGCTGCAGATGAATCTGAGCATTCCTCTGAGCGAGAAGCTGGAAAACACATACAAGGGCGTTTTCCATTTCAACGACAATCAGCTGTCATTCGATCCCGATTTACCACCAATAGAACATTTGAAAGGCGAGCTGCGATTTTCCGAATCTACAGTGGATGCGAAAAATTTGGGCGCGCAAATCCTCGGCGGTCCGGCGCAAATTGATATTGCAACCCGGGATGGCGATATAAATATTTCTGCCCAGGGCAAAGCAAATGCCGATGCCGGGGAAAAAATCAGCTCCTGGATGAAGTACCTGCACGGCTCGGCAGAGTGGCAAGGAAGAATAAATATTACCGATAAGCTTACTGACATGGTATTCGAATCCGATCTGCGGGCCATCGCTTCGCTGCTTCCCGCTCCTCTCGACAAGGCGGCAGACACTGCGGTCCCGCTGCGTTTTGAAAGAAGGATTCCCGCCGCTCGCCAAGAGCGGATTCTGCTTAGTTATGGCAAGGTGGTATCCATGAATTTGCTTCTGCGCAAGGAAGGGGAGCACAGCATTATTGAGCGTGGTGCCGTTGCATTTGGCGCCGCCGCTGGCCGACCTGACAAGAGCGGGATTTGGGTAAGCGGTGTCCTGAAGAATCTCGATATTGACCAGTGGAGCGACTTGCTCAACCAGCCTGATTCCACCAGCCACATTGATATTGCTGGAATAGATGTGAAATTTGACACGCTTGATGCATTCGGCAGACGGTTTCATGACCTCCATGTCGATGCCATAGCACAGGGGAAGAATTGGCAGTCCACGGTGGACGGCAAGGAAATCAAGGGCGAGGTGATTTGGCAGCCGCAGGACAAGGGGAAGCTGATTGCAAACCTGAGCAATTTAACCATTCCCGGAGTCTTGCCTGAAAAAAAAGATCAGCAAACCCAGAAAATCCAGCAGAAAGATTTTCCTGCGCTCGATGTCTCAGTCGATGATTTTGTGCTGTTTGACAAGGCGCTGGGCAAGCTGGAATTACAGGCCGTGCAACAAGGACGCAACTGGCGCATCGAGAATTTGCGCCTGAGCAATTCGGATGCTGTGTTAACCATGGACGGCGTGTGGCTTGCCTGGATCACGCAACCGCAAACGCAAGTCAATCTAAAGCTTGAGGTTGCCAATATTGGCAATCTGTTGGCGCGGCTCAAACTTCCTCCGGGTATCAAGGGCGGAACGGCGAAACTGGAAGGCGCTTTATCCTGGGCCAGCAGCCCGCAGAGCATAGATTATCCGACGCTGTCGGGAAATCTGCAGTTGAAAGCTGAAAAAGGGCAGTTTGCAGAGCTTGAGCCAGGTGTGGCAAAGCTGCTCGGAATCTTGAGCCTGCAGGCCCTGCCGCGGCGGATAACACTGGATTTTCACGATATGTTCAGCAAAGGTTTTGCCTTTGACAGCATCACCTCCAGTATTAATTTTAGCCAGGGCGTGGCTACCACCGATAAATTGCGCATTACTGGCCCGCTGGCGGATGTGAATATGAGCGGCCAAGTCAATATCGACCAGGAAACGCAGCAGCTCAATGTGAAAGTGACGCCCACTTATACTAGCAGCTTGGCGCTCGCGGGCCTCCTTGTCGCCAATCCCATTATCGGCGCTACCGCCTATCTGGTGCAGAAAGCATTCAAGGACCCGCTTGGACATCTCATTACCTATGAATACAATATCACCGGTACCTGGGTTGACCCGGTGGTGACGAAATTATCCGCCGCGCCTGCACAGGGAATGCAGTTATGGCAAAACCCTTGATCTGGTGCGTGTCGTGATCAAGTCTGATTCATTCAGTTTAGAGGGTGATGCGCTGAATATTGAAATCAAGGCCATCCAGTGAATCACAGAACACAATTCATGCAAGCCGGCACACAGCCGGGCGTATTTCGCATTGCCGGGGTACAGATGGCTTCCGGGCCCAATGTCGATGGCAATTTGCACGAAGCGGGGCGGTTGGTCGCGATGGCAGCGGAACTGGGGGCAAAGCTGGTGGCTTTGCCTGAACATTTTGCGATCATGGGCATGAAAGACAGGGACAAGGTGGCGGTGCGTGAAGCCGAGGGCAAAGGGCCGATCCAGCAATTTCTGAGTGATACCGCCAAAAAGCATAAGATATGGCTGGTCGGCGGCTCGGTGCCGCTGGTGGCATCGGTGCCCGGCAAGGTGCGCAATAGTTGCCTGCTCTATGACGATAAAGGCGAACTGGTTGCGCGTTACGATAAAATACACTTATTCGGCTTGGATCTCGGCAATGAGCATTTTCACGAAGAAACGACCATCGAACCGGGTGGCGAAGTCGTGGTTGCAAATTCACCATATGGCAGGCTAGGTCTCTCGGTCTGCTACGATTTACGTTTTCCGGAGCTCTATCGCGCAATGAAAGAGGTGGATATCATCCTGGTGCCCTCAGCATTCACCGAAACCACCGGCAAGGCGCACTGGGAAGCCTTGGTCCGCGCACGCGCCATTGAAAACCTTGCTTACGTTCTGGCCCCGGCGCAAGGTGGCTATCATGTAAGCGGCCGCGAGACGCATGGCAACAGCATGATAGTAGATCCATGGGGAGTAATCCTTGATCGCTTGCAGCGCGGTTCTGGTGTAGTGATTGCCGGGGTCAATCCCCTGTATCAGGCGAGCCTGAGAAAAAGCCTGCCGGCATTGACGCACCGCACTTTGCATCGAGTTTAATCTGATCTCGATTAAATATGCTTACTGAAACTCTGGCAGCTGAAACGCCTTTTGAAACTGCAGACCATTGCCTGCTCACGCCATACGGGCTGGACAGCCGCGAGCTCCAGCGCGTGTTCGGAACCATGCTTTCACATCGTATTGATTATGCCGACTTGTATTTTCAGATCACACGCAGCGAGTCCTGGAATCTTGAAGAAGGCATCGTAAAATCCGGAAGCTTCAATATTGACCAAGGCGTGGGCGTGCGTGCGGTGTCGCATGACAAGACAGCGTTCGCCTATTCAGATGACATCAGCTTCGCGGCACTGGAAAACGCGGCGCAGGCTACACGCGCTATTGCACGCCAGGGAAGCGCGGCGAAAACACAAGTGGTGAAGCGCGGAACGCGGCGCGAACTTTATCTTCCTTGCGATCCGCATGCAAGCATTCCGGACACGAGCAAGGTTGTTTTGCTGGAAAAAATCGAGCAATACGCGCGCCGCATTGACAGCCGGGTGACGCAAGTCATGGCGCACCTCGGCGGCGAGTATGAAGTGGTGCTGGTGGCGAGAAGTGACGGAGTGATAAACGCCGACGTGCGCCCTCTGGTGCGTCTGTCTTTGCAGGTGATTGCAGAACAGGATGGCCGCAGGGAGCAGGGCATGTCAGGCGGCGGCGGGCGTTTTGACTACGGCTACTTCAGCGACGAAATCCTGAGGAGCTATGCCGAACAGGCGGTGCATCAGGCGCTCACTAATCTGGCGGCAAAGCCCGCTCCGGCGGGCACCATGACCGTAGTGCTGGGACCCGGCTGGCCAGGCATACTGCTGCATGAAGCGATCGGGCACGGTCTGGAAGGAGACTTCAACCGCAAGGGCAGTTCAGCTTTCAGCGGGCGCATTGGCGAGCGCGTCGCTGCGACCGGCGTGACCGTGGTGGATGACGGCACCATAACGCATCGCCGCGGGTCGCTCAATATGGATGATGAAGGCAACCCCACGCAGCGCACGGTGCTGATCGAAAACGGCGTACTCAGGGGTTACATGCAGGACACGCTGAATGCGCGGCTGATGGGAGTCCCTGTTACCGGCAACGGCAGGCGGGAATCGTATGCGCATATTCCGATGCCGCGCATGACCAATACTTATATGTTAAATGGTGACAAACACCCCGAGGAAATCATAAAATCGGTCAAACAGGGGCTGTATGCTGTGAATTTCGCAGGTGGACAGGTGGATATTGTAAGCGGTAAATTCGTATTTTCCGCCGCCGAAGCGTACATTATCAAAGAGGGTAAAATCAGCCACCCGGTCAAAGGTGCGACCCTGATAGGCAACGGCCCAGACGTGCTGACCCGCGTTTCGATGATCGGTAACGATATGTCGCTTGATCCCGGCATCGGCACTTGCGGCAAGGAAGGGCAAAGCGTGCCTGTGGGAGTGGGGCAGCCGACGCTGCGCATAGACGGATTAACGGTAGGCGGGACGCTTTAACGGTTAAACAGTTAACGGAAAACAAAGCACATGCTCGAACGAGGAAACAGAACTTTCACCTGCAGCGTGGTATTCGCGGATATTGTCGAATATTCGAAGAAACCGGTCGCAGATCAGATGAAGCTCAAAGACGAATTCAACTCGCACATTTCAGAGGTGATAAAGGATGTGGCGACGGATGACCGTATTATCCTCGATACCGGTGATGGCGTTGCGATCAGCTTCCTAGGCGCTCCGGAAGAAGCGCTGTTTGTGGCCATGAACCTGCGCGATGCGCTGGCGAGCAACCCAAGTGACAGCGGCTTGAGCGCGCGCATCGGCATCAATCTCGGTCCGGTGCGGGTGGTCAAGGATATTAACGGACAGCCAAACATCATAGGTGACGGCATTAATATTGCGCAGCGTGTGATGAGCTTTGCACAACCCGGCGAAGTGCTGGTATCCCGGTCTTACTATGAAGTTGTTTCGCATTTGTCTCAGGAATATTCCTTGTTGTTTGAGTATCAGGGCGCGCGCGCGGACAAACATGTGCGCGAGCATGAAGTATATGCGGTTGGTACGCCTGGCAGGGATGTTAAGTTGTGGACAGCCGGGAGCAAAATCAAACAACACGGTGAGGCCGCTGCGCAGGGGACAGATTCGAGCCTAGAGGCTGCCCTTACAGAAACTGTAATCATACCCAAAATGAGGAGTGTCAAAAAAATCCTGTATGTGGGTTCGTCACTCGCTGTAGTAGTTATGCTGGCATTATTAGTCTTGCGCGGGGGTAATAGTAATAGCGAGACTGAACCGAGCAAACCTACTGAATCGAGCAAACCTCAGGTTGCTGTGGAAAGCAAATCTGCAAAGCCGGCTCAGTCAACACTTGCTCCGGCTCCGGCTACGCAAGATTACCGCCGGTCTATAACGGTTGCTCCGCAAGCCACTCCTGAAGCCAGGAAAACCGTTCCGGCTCCCAAGAGTGAGGCGTCAAAACTGGCTGAAGCCGCACCGGCCACCGCCGCTTTGCCGGCAAGCCATACAGGATCCATCGCGCTGGCGATCAATCCGTGGGGTGAGGTATACCTTGATGGCAAGAAAATAGGGGTCAGCCCGCCGCTCAAGGAGCTTCAAGTAGCACCAGGGAAACATACCGTAGAAATTAAAAATACTTCTTTTGCGAGTCATACTGAAACATTGGAAGTCAAGCTGGACGACCGTCTCAAAATAAAGCATGAGTTCCGCTAAACATAGAGGGGAGAACATGCTGAAATCCAGATTATGGGTACAGGTGACAGCGGTAGCTTTGCTGTGCGCCGGATGCGTAGGACCGTTAAAGGATTACAATCCCATAAATCTGATGAGAGGCAAAGGCTCGCCTGAACTTTCAGCAGGTATCAAAAGTTACGATGAAGGCGAGTATGCGGAAGCGCAGAAAAGCCTGCTAAGCGCATTGGACCAGGGATTGGCGTTCAAATCCGACCAGGTCAAGGCGCATAAATATCTGGCTTTCATCTACTGCATTTCCAACAAGGAGAAACAGTGCCGCGATGAATTCAAAAAAGCGCTGGAAATAGACCCCGATTTCGAACTGGAACCCGCGGAGGCGGGCCACCCGCAATGGGGCCCGGTATTTCGCAGCGTCAAGACAAAAAAATAAAAACTTGATTACCTCCCGGCTGGCTTTGGCCAGCGTCTGAGCACCAACACCGCATTACTTAATCATGATTCTTATCTTGAATGAGAACGTAAATACACAGAGCGCCGAGTATCAGCAGCTTATGGAACACTTGGCCGGACTTCCCAATATCAAGTGTCGGGTACACCGCGAGCAAGGAGTCGAGCGCGCACTGACCGAAATTTATCTCATCGGCAACACCAGCTCCCTGCAAATAGAGGATATGAAAAACCTGCCGTGCGTGGAGCGCGTAGTCAGGGTATCCGAGGAGTACCGTATTCTGGGGCGGCATAAGGACGACAACCGGCCGACCTGGTTCGATTACAATGGCGTGCGATTCGGCCAGGATACATTGCATATCTTTGCCGGCTTGTGCGCAGTGGACACACCCGATCACGTGGAAATAATGATGAAGGAGCTCAAGCAAAACGGCCAGGTGTGCACACGCATGGGTGCATACAAACCGCGCACCAGCCCTTATTCATTTCAAGGTCATGGCAAATCCTGCCTGCCGTATGTATTCGAGTTGGCGGGCAAGTACGGCATGAAAGTCATTTCCATGGAAGTCACGCACGACTCGCAGGTTGACGAAATTCGCGAGGCGTTGCAGAAAACCGGCAGCCCTACCGGGGTGATGCTGCAAATAGGCACGCGCAACACGCAGAATTTCGAGCTTTTGAAAAGCGTCGGGCGGCAGCAGGATTTCCCGGTGCTGCTGAAGCGCGGTTTTGGCATCACGCTCGATGAATCATTGAACGCTGCAGAGTACTTAGCATCGGAAGGCAATCGCAAGGTGGTGTTTGGCCTGCGTGGCATGAAGAGCAATATGGGCGACCCGCACCGCAATTTCGTCGATTTCTCACATGTGCCGGTAGTGAAGCGCTTGACACGCATGCCGGTTTGCATAGACCCGTCGCATTCAGTTGGCACCCGCAGCATGGGGCCGGAAGGCATTCTTGATATTATGCATGCGACGGCTCAGGGCGTAATCGCCGGGGCCAATATGATTCTGGTGGATTTTCATCCCATGCCTGGCAAAGCGCTGGTGGATGGGCCGCAGGCGCTGCTGCTCAAGGAACTGCCGCAATTCATCGAGGATGTGCAAATCGCTAGGCAAGCCTACCAGAAGCGAATCGCGGTTGCCGAGCGTTATAAGAATTGACCCGGGTTTTGGGAGGGCATGGATGTACCGTTATTTTTCGGACGGCGCCTTCATGTTGAGTGAAAAAGATGAAGCCTGACGCGCCAAGACGCTTTGCGCTTGATGACGGTGCTGGTAGTATAAAGTTTGAAAATAGATGGTCGTATGCATGTAGGTAGCAAACATGAGCACGCGGGGGCTGGTAAAATAGGCAAAGCGCAAATAGGAGCGTGTTAGAAATGGCAGAAGCAACAGGTTCCATCCATAACCGGCTTGCGACACTGGAAAATCTCGGTGAGGGAACGGTGGTCGCGGAACAGATTTCCGGGATGATCAGCTACTCTCCTTTTTTTGCCGAACTGGACCGGGAAGATGTCAGGGTACTGGCGGGTTTCATGCAGGTGTACCGGGCCCAGCCTGGAGAAATTATTATTCGCGAAGGAGACCCCGGCGATTACATGCTGCTGCTGATCAAGGGGCAAATGGATGTTTTCAAGAAAGGGCTGCATAAAAATGAGCAGCACATGACCACAGTATTGCCAGGGATGACTGTAGGCGAAATGTCCATGATAGACGGGGAGCCGCGCTTTGCCACTTGTATTGCTAAGGAAACATCCACCCTTGCCGTGCTGACCCGGGACAAGATGGTGAAAATCATCATTGAACAACCAAGACTGGGCGCAAAAATCCTGATTAAACTTGTAACGTTGCTGTCGCAGCGACTGCGTCAGACCAGTCAGAAGCTGCTTGACTACATGGTCAAATAAGCTTTAAGCGTTTTTTCCTTGAATTCCCTTTTCTGTCCTCCGCGCTGCTGCGGCATTGCCTTTTTCAGCGCAATTGCAGCAGTCTGCTGCGCGTTCGCTGTACTGGCGGCGGCTTCACCCATCTCCGTAAGCGACGATCGCGGCAAACCATTGACTCTGGAGGCTCCCGCGCAACGCATTGTGGCATTGGCACCATATATTACTGAACTGATATACGCAGCGGGCGCGGGAGGCAAACTGGTGGGAGTGAGCGAATACAGCGATTACCCGCAAGAAGCGAACAATATTGTCCGGATCGGGGACGCCATGCACGTCGACCTCGAGCGCATTGACATGCTTAAACCCGATCTGGTTTTGGCCTGGAAAAGCGGTAATCATGCTGGGGATATCGGCATGCTGGAAAAATTCGGGATCAAAGTTTTCGTCATGGAACCCGCTAAGTTGCCTGACATCCCGCGCCTGCTGCGTAGCATTGGAAAATTGGCGGAGACTTCTGCTGCTGCGGAAGCCATGGCTGGAGATTTTGAGCGCAAGCTAGAGTCCTTAAGGGAACGTTACGGCAGGAAACGGCCGATTAATGTGTTTTTTGAAATCTGGAATGAGCCGCTGATGACCGTGAATGGTGCGCATATGATCAGCGATGTGTTGCGCATCTGCGGGGGCGCCAACACTTTTGCTACGGAGCGTATGCTGACGCCGGTAATTAGTGCCGAGAGTCTGGTGGCAGCCGACCCTGAAGTGATTATATCGAGCGTTTCACAAGACGGTGAATGGCGGCACTTTGAAATGCTAGACGCAGTGCGCAATCATCGGGTTTTTTTTGTGCAGCCCGATTTGCTCGAACGCCAATCGCCGAGAATACTGGAAGGCGCAAGCGAAGTTTGCAATTGGTTGGACAAGGTGCGGCAAGCAGACAACTGAAGGCTCATCGTCATTTATTTTTCCCTTGTTGCCACAGTATATCCGCGTGTTGGCGATTTAATACCCTACCGATAACGAACAGCAGGTCTGAAAGACGGTTGATGTAATTGCGGGAGACCGGGGAAACCTTCTCTGAGTTGGAGAGTTTCACCAGGCTGCGCTCGGCACGGCGACACACCGCACGCGCTAGATGCGCTAGACTCGCCGCGCGTGAACCGCCAGGAAGGATAAATTCCTTGAGCAGTGGCAAATCAGCATTAAAGGCATCCAGAATATTTTCCAGTCGCTTGACCTGGCCTTGTGTGATATTCACATGACCCGGCATGCACAACTCTCCTCCGAGATCGAACAAGTCGTGCTGGATGTCTGTGAGACAATTGCGGACGTCGTCGGGGAGGGGTTCGGCTAGCAGCACGCCGATGCATGAATTGAGTTCGTCAATTTCGCCGATGGCTTCGATGCGGGAGCTGTCTTTGGGAGTGCGCGAACCGTCGCCCAATCCGGTGGTACCGTCATCGCCGGTGCGGGTGTAGATCTTGGTCAGTCGGTGGCCCATGGCGCTCCCTGCGTTTGTGTTGAGGGATTATAGGCATTGTGAGATGGTATGAACAGAGCTTTAGAGCAGGAGTTTGAAAAACTGCCATATGTTGCTTCAAGGCACAGCGCACCTGGAAAAGAGGCAACGGTCAACTTTTTAAGCTGATATCCATCGAGCTACTCCGAAGACCCCCCGGCCTTTTCTCGGCAGATCAATGCATGATACGGGCAGAGGCAGGCCGGGATGCCAGCACTTGGCTAAGGGACCTCTGATTAAGTCCCGCGTGGCCGCGACGATGGCTTTCCGGGATGGGATGCGCGAAGCGAGGCGCAGCCAAGGGTCACTCCCCTTGGCAAACCGAGCGACAAAGCAGACCGCCCGGAAAGTCATCGTCCCTCCGGGTTGCGGCAAAATGCGGCGTCTGCGTCGTTGCGCTCCTCGGCTTCGTAGTCCTGGCTACGACCTTCGTCGCACGCCTCGCAGCCATCCGCATTTTGCCAGCTACGTGGTTCACGAAGGACTTAATCAGAGGTCCCTAACCATTGACCTTAATCCGCGTATCCTTTAAAGTTCCGCAATCTGATTCATTCTCCATTCAAGAGCAATAAAATATGAAAAAAACCAGTCTATCCACTTTTTGCGCTGTGATGATGATGACCGCAACCGGTTTAGCATACGCGGCCGGTGACCCGGTTGCAGGAAAGAATAAAAACTCGATGTGCGCGGGTTGCCACGGTATTGCTGATTGGCGCACCGCTTATCCCGAGGTTTACAGCGTGCCCAAGCTCGGCGGCCAGCATGCTGCCTATATCGTCAAGGCCTTGCATGCTTACAAGTCCGGCGCGCGCAGACATCCGACAATGAACGCCATTGCCGGCGGCTTGACCGACCAGGACATGGCGGATCTAGCCGCTTATTATTCGGGCGGCAATTAATTTAAGACCATCTCAAGGTTACGGGGAAAAAAATGAATAAATTGCTTATTGTTGCTATTGCAGGCGCCTTCTCACTGATCGCAGGGCACTGTTTTGCCGGCGGGGACGCCGCAACCGGTAAGCAGAAATCTGCTGCGTGCGCAGCGTGCCACGGCGCGGATGGCAATAGCGCCGCGCCCGATTTCCCGCGCATCGCCGGCCAACAGCCCGATTACATCTTGCACGCGCTTTCCGCCTACAAATCAGGGTCGCGCAAGGATCCTGTCATGGGTGCGATGGCGGCGAATCTTTCCGAGCGGGACATGGAAGATCTGGCGGCGTATTTTTCCAGCCAGACCGGGTTGGTTGTGAAGTATTAAATGATGGGCAAAGAGAGGGGTATTTGCGATGAACCTTACCCCTCACGCCTTGCCGTTTTCTTAGGGTATTCGCACAAGTCACGAATCTGGCATAGCGGGCAATCAGGCTTGCGCGCCTTGCACACATAACGTCCGTGCAGAATCAGCCAGTGATGGGCATCGCGGTGAAATTCCTCGGGAATAAATTTTAATAGCTTCTGCTCGACTTCCAGTACGTTTTTCCCACGCGCGATGCCGGTGCGGTTGGCGACACGGAATATATGCGTGTCCACTGCAATCGTCGGCTCACCAAATGCGGTGTTGAGAATTACATTGGCGGTTTTTCTGCCTACACCCGGCAATCTTTCCAGTGCCTCGCGGGTGCGCGGCACTTCCCCGCGATGTTCTTCAATCAGTATTTTGCAGGCAGCGACTAGGTTTCTGGCCTTGGTGCGGTAGAGGCCGATGCTTCTGATGTATTTCTGCAAGCCGGGCCGTCCCAATGCAATAAATTGTTGAGGCGTGTTGGCCACTGCAAACAATTTCCGAGTGGCGAGGTTCACGCTTTTGTCGGTCGCCTGCGCAGAGAGCACTACTGCGACCAGCAGTTCAAAAGGACTGCGGTATGCAAGTTCAGTGGCGGGGCGAGGATTGGCGGCTTTCAGCCGTGTGAAAATCTCCTGTAACTTGGCCGGGTTCATTTGTGCGAGGATGTTCTGCGCATTCTCGCGCGCTCCAGCGCCTGCTGAATTGCGTTTCGCTTCCGGTCTTGTGTCGTGCCAGGGGTTTTTTGCGCGAGCTTTTGTTCTTTTTCCAGTTGTTCGCGCTGCAGGCGCAAATTGCGCAAATTGAAGCGCTCACGAGCAGCATCGGCATCTTGCCGTGACCAAACCGGATGGGCGGCGGGAGCCATGCGTATACAATCCACAGGGCAGGGCGGGATGCACAGCTCGCAGCCGGTGCAATAGGCTGTGATTACAGTGTGCATCTGCTTGGAGGCACCGATAATCGCATCCACCGGACAAGCTTCGATGCACAGCGTGCAGCCTATGCAAGTTTGCTCGTCAATGACCGCAATTTCCATTGGCTTTTCCACACCGAATTCGGGATTGAGCGGCTTGAATTCGCGGTTCAGCAGTGCCGCGAGCTGATGAATTCCTGCTTCGCCGCCAGGCGGGCATTGGTTGATGTCGGCTTCGCCCGAGGCAATAGCTTTGGCATAGGGCTCGCAGCCACTGTAGCCACACTTGCCGCATTGGGTTTGCGGCAGTATCGCGTCTACTTGTTGAACGAGTGGAGAAAATGCAATCATTGCCGCAATTTTACCCTATAGCGGCGAGGATATAGA
>DATHDD010000158.1:0-4142 GCA_035319205.1 Burkholderiales bacterium
GGCTCGGGCACCCGCCTGTGGCCGCTTTCGCGCGAACAGCACCCGAAGCAGCTCCTAGCATTATCTGGCGAGGACACCTTGTTGCAGGCAACAGCGCGGCGGATGGATAGCTCGGTTGCTACCGCAAGTCGAAATGTGCTCGCGCCGATTGTGGTGGGCAACGAGAATTACCGCTTCGTCACCGCTGAGCAGCTGCGCGAGGCGAACGTCGTGCCGGAGACCGTCATACTCGAGCCGGCGGGCCGCAATACCGCGCCGGCATTAACGCTGGCTGCCCTGTTCGCACTGGAAGCGGGCGACGATCCGGTATTGGTGGTTATGCCTGCCGATCATATCGTTGGCGATGTCGAAGCCCTGCGCAGTGCTATCGCGCACGGGTCAGTCTATGCGGAGGCTGGTAAGGTCGTGACCTTCGGCATTCGACCCACCCACCCCGAAACGGGCTACGGTTATATTCGGGCCGGTGCGGCGCTGGCGGGGCAAGGCGGCGGCCGTGAGATAAGCACTTTTGTGGAAAAACCCGATGCCGCCACGGCGCAGCGCTACTTCGATTCCGGAGAGTATTTTTGGAATTCGGGCATCTTTATGATGCGCGCTTCAGTCTGGCTGGAACAACTCACCGCAATAAGGCCGGATATGGCGCAAGCCTGCTACGACGCTTTTGCGGAACGCAGCCGGGACGGCATTTTTTTACGGGTTGGCGAGAAGGCTTTCGCAGCCTGTCCAGCGGTTTCGATCGACCACGCAGTGATGGAGAAGCTGCCCGCCGGGGCGGGCGTGGTAATCCCGCTTGAGGCAGGGTGGTCGGACGTCGGCGCGTGGGATGCGCTATGGCAACTCGGAACCAAGGGCGCGCATAACAACGTACTGCACGGAGACGTGATAGCGCTTGCTACGCGCGACTCTCTGGCAATTTCACAGTCGCGGTTGGTGGTTTTAGTGGGACTTGCCGATACGGTCGTGGTGGAAACGCCGGATGCAGTGCTGGTGGCGCACAAGAGCCGCATACAGCAAATCAAGGAAGTGGTGGCGCAACTCAAGCTCGAGGGGCGACCGGAAGCGGATGTTCATCGCAAAATCTACCGTCCCTGGGGCTATTACGACAGCCTCGATGCCGGCAGCCGCTTTCAGGTGAAGCGTATCGTGGTCTACCCGGGCGCTGCGCTCTCGCTGCAGCTGCACCATCAGCGCGCCGAACACTGGGTCGTAGTGCGCGGCACCGCCCGCGTGACGCGCGGGGAGGAGACTTTTTTGCTCTCGGAAAACGAGTCGACCTACATTCCGATCGGCACGCGGCATCGTCTGGAGAACCCCGGGAAAACGCCGCTGGAGATAATTGAAGTGCAGTCCGGCGCCTACTTGGGAGAAGACGACATCGTCCGCTTCGAGGATAATTACGGCCGCAGCTAAATTTGGTGTGTTGGCGCTGCTGCGCGGGCTCGAAATATCAAGCCATTTATAACGGCGCACACGGATGCCGGATTTTAAAAACGGATAAAATTGAAATTCTGCAGGTCATAACAGGCAACGCTAGTCGCATATTGCAATTTATGCTATAAACTGCAACATGAAGGTCATTTCCCGCCTCATCTCAGCTGCAAGCGCAGTCCTGGTTGCCGGTTTTCTGGCCGGCTGCAGCAGCAACCCCAGCTTGTCCTCTACTTCCACTGCTGAAAATCTTGAGCCCGGCAAGTTCCAGCCGCTAATGGATATGCCGATTCCCAGCGATGCCAAGCTTAATACCGAGCAGTCTTTAATCCTGGGTCCGTCGGATCATTGGATCGGACGCGCGGTGCTTAAGGTGGGTATGCCTCCCAACGACACAACGGTTTTCTACCAGAACCAAATGCCTTCATTCGGCTGGGATTTGATTACCGTGGTGCAAGGCAAGGTGAGCAGTCTGACATTCGCCAAGACGGACCGCATCGCCTCAGTTCAAATTGAAAGCGCGACGCTGACCGGCTCTGTCGTGACGATTATTATGTCGCCGCGCCAACCGAAACAGGAACCACCGAAATCGCCTACGCAGGAACCGCCGAAGCCCAAACCCGCTCCATAACAGAACAGCCCGCTTAGGCGGGCTGTTCTATTTCTGTCTTTAGGAAGCAGGATCGAGTTAATCAGGCGACTACGGCTTCTGATTGCACTCCCCGATGCGCTTGCCGCTGAAAGTCTGGGTCATTTCAATTTCCTCGCCTTGTTTGCCCAATTTCATTTTGCTCACTCCGGCAAAGCTGGTGCTGCTGTAGGTCAACGACCCGCTGCCGGTGCTCGGATTATCACCGCTGCAATCTATGTTCCAGCTCGCTTTGTTTCCTTCCACCCTGTAATCCTTGACTGCGCACTTAATGATTTGGTTCTCGGGTTGCTGCATCTTGCCTTCAAAGTCTTTTTGGGTGAGGCACTGTTGCACGGTGTGAGCCGGCGGGCTCTCGGGCAGGCCTGAAACATCTACCTTACTGGTGATTTCCCACAAGCCGTCCTGCATAGTCGTCGCATCGGCTGCGACGGGGCTTGATGCCAAAGCAAGAATGGGAAGGAGATAAATGAGCGATGAATTTTTCATGTACCCCTCTCGTTCCTAATGGGGGTAAATATCATAGCAGACAGGCTTAATTGGAGGGGAAAGGAAAAAACAGCGCGACCGCTTGCTCATATGAGCAAGCGGGTCGGTATGGTATTAATGCAGCACGGCAGGCTGAGTCATCAGCCCGTCGAAATTCTCGAGAAATTCGTCTACAAGCTCGGCAGAGGGGTTACCTGCAATAACGACCGCCAGCGTCCGGCGGAAAGACGATGCGACATCTCCGCACAGAAAAGTGCCGGTACCTTGATGCAGGTTAATCAGCTCAAACCCATTTTGGACGGGGTATTCCGCAACATAATAGTGCGGGCTGCTGTACACAACATTCATTGAGTTCATGGCTATACCTCATATTCCATACACAGGTTGAAACGCTTGCAGCTTAAATTAAGCATTTAACGTTCCAGCCCGGTTTCAGTTACAAATATGGGTACAAAGTATGGTTTTTCAAGGGATTGGGCAGGTCTTGGTAAAATGACAGTCAGGAGGAATGCACTATGGAGCGCAAAAACGTCAATTCCAGCACCATCCGCTCGGTGGGCTACGAGCCAGGCAGCCAAACCCTGGAAATCGAGTTCACCAGCGGCAGCATCTACCAGTATTCACGGGTATCACCGGAGATGTACCGCAAGCTGATGGCCGCAACGACGATAGGGAGTTTTTTCAAGAACAACATCGAGGAAGAATTCACCGCCAAGCGCATCCGCTAACCTACCGGGATTTTTGCAAAGCCTGGTCTATGTCCCACAGAATGTCGTCGATTTCTTCAATTCCGACGGAAATGCGCACCATGTCGGGAGTGACGCCCGCCTTGATTTGCTCTTCTTCTGAAAGCTGGCGGTGGGTGGTGGAAGCGGGGTGAATCACCAGGGTCTTGGCGTCACCCACATTGGCGAGGTGGCTTAGAAACTGCACCGCCTCGATGAATTTTATCCCGGCTTGCTCCCCGCCTTTGATGCCGAAAGTGAGGATGCCGCTCGCGCCTTTCGGCAGATATTTTTTCACCAATCCGTGATATTTATTGTCGGGCAGCCCGGGGTAATTCACCCAGGTGACCAGCGGGTGATCTTTCAGGAACTTGGCCACCGCCAGCGCGTTTTCGCAGTGCCGTTCCATTCTGAGATGCAAGGTTTCCAGGCCCTGCAGCAACAGGAATGCATTGAAGGGGGAGAGCGCGGGGCCGAACGTGCGCAGCGTTTCCATGCGCGCCTTCATGGTGTAGCCGAAATCGCCAAAGGTCTCGTGAAACCGCACGCCGTGATAGCCGCGAGAAGGCTCCATCATTCCCGGGAAATTGCCGTTGTGCCAGGGAAATTTGCCGGATTCGACAATCACTCCGCCCATGGTAGTGCCGTGTCCGCCAATGTATTTGGTCGCGGAATGCACCACGATGTCCGCGCCGAATTCCATCGGGCGGCACAAATAAGGCGAAGCAAAGGTATTGTCTATTATCAGCGGAATACCGGCGTCCTTGGCAATGGCCGCGACCGGTTCGATATCAAGCACGTTCATCAGCGGGTTGCCGATGGTCTCGGCATAAATCACCTTGGTTTTTTTG
>DATHDD010000159.1:0-2885 GCA_035319205.1 Burkholderiales bacterium
AGCCAGTTCTCATGCCCAAAAACTCGCGCGGCGTGTGCCATGCCTTTTATCATCAGGGCGTTCCAGCTGGTGAGGATTTTTTCATCGCGCCCGGGATGCACGCGCATTTCCCGCGCAGTAAACAGCTTGCTTCTTGCCGAGGTCAGCAGTTGTTGTGCTTGTTCTTGAGAAATAGACAGCGTGCCTGCAATCTCCTCGAGGCTTTTATAGACATTCAAGTGCCAGAACTTGCCCTCAAAATTCGGCAGGCGGTCCAGACCGTAATACGCTGCTGCAACCGCGTATTCTTGCGCATCCAGGAGCGATGCCGCTTGTTCCCGCGTCCAAACATAGAACTTACCTTCTTCGTGCTCAGAATCTGCATCCAGAGTGGAGAAGTAACCGCCTTCGGGGGATTGCATTTCGCGCATCACCCAACCCGCGGTTTGTTCAGCAACCGTCTTGAACAGCAAATTGTCGCTCGCCAGCCAGGCATCGGCATAAAGCCGCAGCAGCGGACCGTTGTCGTAGAGCATTTTCTCGAAATGCGGAATCTTCCAGTACTGATCCACACTGTAGCGACAGAAACCGCCGCCCAGTTGGTCGTAAATTCCGCCTTTGGCCATTTTCTCCAGAGTAAAGCCGGCAATACGCAGTGTGCTGCTGTCGCCGGTTGCTGCAAAACTCCGCAGACAAAACTCGATTTCGGCGGGATGCGGAAATTTTGGAGCATCGCCAAATCCGCCGTGCAATGGATCAAAGCTGTTTTGCAGTTGCGCCAGAAGGCGCTGCAACGGATCTGTACCCAGCTCCTGTGTCGATTTTTCAGGCTGCGTGCGTTCCAATGCGGCAAGCAGGGATACGTTCTGCCGTTCGATTTCATCCCGGTGTTCATGGTAGAAGCCCGCGACGCGCTGCAGCAGATCGCCGAATCCGGGAAGGTTGTATCGCGGATGTTTGGGAAAATAAGTGCCGCCGAAAAACGGTTTCTGATCGGGAGTGAGAATCATGGTAAGCGGCCAGCCGCCGCTGCGCTGAGTGAGCATGTAATGCGCAGCCTGGTAAATCTGGTCGAGGTCGGGGCGCTCCTCGCGGTCCACCTTGATATTGATGAAATGTTCGTTCATCAGTTTCGCGACCTTCGCATCCTCAAACGATTCGTGCGCCATCACATGGCACCAGTGGCAAGCGGAATAACCGATTGAGAGCAGGATCGGCTTGTCCTGCTCGCGGGAAAGTTTCAGCGCCTCCTCGCCCCACGGATACCATTCCACCGGATTGTCGGCGTGCTGCAGGAGATAGGGGCTGGTTTCGCCGGCGAGGTGGTTGGGCATGATTCAGGTAGGAATATCGGCAACGGTATGAAGCACGCTAGATTTTTTCCACGCGCACTCGATCGCCGGGCTTTACCGTCTTTAGTTTCTTCGCATCAACTTCAATTTTGCCGAGAATGTTGACGCGGGCCACCAGCCGGCATTCATCGCTTTCGGAAACCGGCGTCGGACCAAAAGGCAATGCCAATGACTGGCCTTCGACCCAGAAACACACCGTGCCCGGATCAACGACTTGTCTTGCGTCTTTTTCGAGCGTGGAGTTTACAGGGACGGAAAAATACACTTCATCACCCCAGGTCTGGGCACTGGACTCGCACGGAAGAGCAGCGAGCAGCTTTGTCGCGGTCGGCGTATCCCGAAGCGTGGCAACGAGTTTGCCCTGGGGCCAGGAAATGCGGATGCGCGTGTTCAATCGGTGACTGCGCCCAATCTGGCAGAAGACACCAGTTTTGCATACTTTGCCATGACGCCACGGGTGTAGCGCGGTTGCGGCGGCTGCCACGTGGCGCGGCGCTTGGCAAGTTCCGTATCGGAAACGTTGAGCTGCAGCAGCAGCTTGTGTGCGTCTATGGTAATCGAGTCGCCTTCCTTGATGAGCGCTATCGTCCCGCCGACAAAGGCTTCGGGCGCGACATGGCCCACCACCATGCCCCAGGTACCGCCGGAGAAACGCCCGTCGGTAATCAGCCCGACCTTGTCGCCCAGGCCTTTGCCGATGATGGCCGAGGTTGGAGCCAACATTTCACGCATTCCGGGACCGCCCTTCGGGCCTTCATAGCGGATCACGAGCACGTCTCCCGGCTTGATTTTGTCGCCGAGTATGGCTTGCAACGCTGCTTCTTCCGATTCAAACACGCGAGCCGGGCCGGTGATTACCGGATTTTTCAAGCCGGTAATTTTGGCGACGCAGCCTTCTGTGGCGAGATTGCCCTTCAGAATCGCCAGATGGCCGTGCGGATAAAGCGGGTTGTCCCATTGCCGGATGACGTCCTGATTTTTTGCCGGGCTGTCGGGGACATCCTTGAGGTTTTCCGCGACTGTCTTGCCGGTGATGGTGAGGCAATCGCCGTGAATCAGCCCGTGGTTGAGCAGCATTTTCATAACCTGCGGCACGCCTCCCGCCCTGTGCAAGTCGGTGGCGACATAACGGCCCGATGGCTTCATATCGCACAGCACCGGCACGCGAATACGAATGCGCTCGAAGTCATCAAGTGTCCATTCAACCTGCGCGGCGTGGGCAATGGCAAGCCAATGCAGAACCGCATTGGTCGAGCCTCCGGTCGCCATGACCACCGCAATCGCGTTCTCGATGGATTTGCGGGTAATGATTTGCCTCGGAAGAATTTGCTTTTTAATCGCTTCGACCAGCGTGCGCGCTGATTGCGCAGCGCTCTCCGCTTTTTCCGCGTCTTCCGCTGCCATGGTGGAAGAATAAGGAAGGCTCATGCCGACTGCTTCAATGCTGGTCGACATGGTATTGGCGGTGTACATGCCGCCGCATGATCCCGCGCCAGGGCAGGAGCGATGCTCGATTTCCTTGAAGTCCTCGCGGCTCATCCGGCCGGCGGTGAA
>DATHDD010000160.1:0-16439 GCA_035319205.1 Burkholderiales bacterium
AACTTTCAGGAAGCCAAGTTTTAACATAGGTAGCCACTCTTTCCAGCTGCGAGCTGAATAGTGCATTCTTCCATGTTGGCTGCTTGGGCAATGAAGTGAGCCCTGCTAGCAGCACTAATATCAGCACCATCAAAAAACCTCGTGCCAAGCCAAATACTGCGCCAAGGCTGCGGTCTGCCAGGCTCAATCCCGAGGCTTTCACCAGCTTGGAGCATAGAACCGCGACCAGGCTCATCACCAGCAACACCGACAAAAACACCACTGCAAAACCGGACATCAGCCGCAAGGATGTGTTGCTCAGGGATTCCGGGAGCAGCGCAGCGAATTCCACCGTATAGGTCTGCGCCGCCCAGAACGCCAAGATCCAGGCTGCAAGCGACAACACATCACGCACCGCTCCGCGAATGATGCTCAAGGTAACCGACAGGGCGATGATCAACAATACTGCGTAATCAAAAACCGTCATGGCGGGCGGCTATTTGGGTGCCACTACCCCGTTGAGTCCCAGTGCCTTGATCTGATCAAGCGCTTTTTCGGCGTCATCACGGCTTTCATAGGGCCCGGCACGCACCCGGGTTTTATCGCCATGCGCAGTTTTCAGTACCTCGGTGTAGGAACGAATGCCATTTGCTGAAAGTTTTTGCTGCAGCTGTTTAGCGTTATCTTTATGGGTAAATGCGGCGAGCTGCACTACGTAGGCACCGGATCTGTTTTCAGCTTTGGGAGTTTTCTCATTTTTTCCTTGTGTAGTCGCAGGTGTTTCTTTGTCCGCGCTAGGTTTAGGGGCAGATGGTGGTGAAGCCGTGATTTCAGTATGCTGCGGCTTGACAGCAGCCTCGGCGGTGCCGGTTTTTTCCGGTACCGGAATCACGCGGGACGCGAAACTCCCGCTATTTGGCGTCTGAATTTGTATGTTAATGTCCTGGCTCACCGGCTTGGGCTCAACGTCCAGCAGCATGGGCAGCAGCAGCACCATTAGCGTGACCAGGGTAATTGCTCCGATTAAACGCCTTCTGGCGCGCTTTTTCAGTTGCAGTTGCTCGTCACTGATCGTTCTTGCCATGTACGCAAAATCCTGTTGCCCCCAAGTTTTACTCGCCGCTGCGCCTGCGCAGTACCCCGGCTACGGTATGGAAAGAGCCAAAAACAACAATTTTATCATTTTCGGACGCCAAATTACAGGCTTGATCATAGGCTTCGCCGGGATTTGCAAATCCTGACATAGCCGTTTGCGGCACACCTGCCCGCAATAACTCACGCGCCACATCAAAAGCCGTAGCTCCGCGGCGCTCGCTGCTGATGCTTGCGATGAACCAGCTGTTCACCTGCGGCATTAGAATGCGCGCCGCGCCGGCGATATCCTTGTCTTTGAGCATGCCGAAAACAGCGAATGTGTTGCGGTAATATCCCAAGTTGGCGAGATTCACCGATAACGATGCTACGGCTTGCGGGTTGTGCGCGACATCCAGAATCACCGTGGGCCTTCCCGGAAGCACCTGAAAACGCGCAGGCAAATCCACTTCTATGAGTCCGCGCCGTATTTCCCCCATTCCCACCGGGAATTTGTCCTTAAGCTCATCCAGCGCAGCCAGGGCTACGCTGGCATTTTGCAACTGGTATTTGCCTCGCAATGCGGGATATGGCAGCGCGTGACGCTTGCCGTAGCGCCCCCAGTACAGCCATTGGTTTTTTTCCGCAATAAAGCCAAAATCCCGGTTAATGCGAAATAATCGTGCACCGATATCCGTTGCGTAATTGGAAAGAGTTTCGGGTACATCCGCATCTGCGCATAACGCCGGCTTGCCCGTGCGGAAAATGCCGGCTTTTTCGAAAGCGATTTGTTCTCTAGTATTGCCAAGATAATCCATATGGTCAAAATCCACACTGGTCACCACAGCACAGTCGGTATCAAAGGCATTGACCGCATCGAGTCTGCCCCCCAGGCCCACCTCCAGAATCGCCACATCGAGCCCTGCCTCGATGAAAAGCAACATCGCTGCCAGCGTGCCGTATTCGAAATAAGTGAGCGCGGTGCCATGGCGCGCCGCCTCGATTTTTTCGAATACGCGGATAAACGCCGCATCGTCCACAGGCCTGCGGTTGATACGCACGCGTTCGTTGTAACTGAGCAAATGCGGCGAGGTATAGCAGCCGACTCGATAACCGGCAACGTTCAGAATGGTTTCCAGAAATGCACAGGTTGATCCTTTGCCGTTGGTTCCGCTCACCGTGATGATAGTAAATTTGGGGTCGATCCCGAGAGTGTTCTTGACTTGAATTACACGATCCAGCCCGAGCGATATCGCCCGCGGATTCAGGCTTTCCAGGTAGGCGAGCCAGTCAGATAAGGTTTGCGGCTTGGCGTTTGGAATTTCGGGTTTCACAAATAATTTACTGCTGATTCAGGTGGTCACTGCAGGAAGCCGCAACAGCAGCGTGATCAGGTTGGTGAGCTTGTCGCGCATTTGCCTGCGGTCAACAATCATGTCAATCGCACCGTGCTCGAGCAGGAATTCAGCTCGCTGAAAGCCCTCGGGAAGCGTTTCGCGCACCGTCTGTTCGATGACGCGCGGCCCGGCAAATCCGATCAGCGCTCCCGGTTCGGCAATAACTATATCGCCAAGCATTGCGAAGCTCGCGGAAACACCCCCCATGGTGGGATCAGTTAACACCGAAATAAACGGCAGCCTTTCTGCGGATAACTGGGTGAGCGCAGCGGAAGTTTTTACCATTTGCATGAGTGATGATACCCCTTCCTGCATGCGCGCACCGCCGCTTGCAGAAAAACATACAAGCGGTAGTTTTTGCTCAATGCATACTTGCACGCCGCGCACAAATCTCTCGCCTACCGCCGAGCCCATCGAACCGCCGAGAAATCTGAATTCAAAAGCTGCGGCTATCAGCGGCACGGTCTTGACGCTGCCCTGCATCACCACCAGCGCTTCGGTTTCTTCCGTTTCCGCTTGCGCAAGCTCCAGGCGTTCGTTGTAGCGCATGTCATCTTTGAATTTCAAGATATCCACCGAGCACACTTCGGCGCCGATTTCGTAGCGGCCTTCACTATCCAGCAGGGCGTCCAGGCGCGCTCTTGCAGAAAGGCGGTTATGATTGCCGCACTTGGGACAGACATTAAGATTGTTTTCCAACTCGCTGCGATAAAGCACCGCTTCGCACATCGGGCATTTGGTCCACAATCCCTCCGGCACGGTTTTCTTGGCGCCGGTTACGTTGCGCTTGATCTTGGGGGGCAGTAGTTTCTGAAGCCAGCTCATCAGTCGTCCTATACCCGCTTAGTGTTGATCTATCGCCTGGCGCAACTCTTTAACCAGGGCAGAGACCCTGCTCAACACTTCCTGCCTGGCTGAATTTTCAACTTCTTCAACAATGCGGCTGCCCACCACCACGGCGTCGGCAAACTTCGCCACTGCTTTTGCCGTTTGCGCGTCGCGAACGCCAAAGCCCACGCCAACCGGCAGCTTGGTGTGCGATCGGATTTGCAGGAGTTTTTTCTCCACATCGCTCAAATCCAGATGTTTGGCGCCGGTCACGCCTTTCAGTGAAACATAATACACATAACCGCGGGATAGTTTGGCCACTTGTCCAATGCGCGTTTCGGTAGTTGTTGGAGAAAGCAGATAAATCGGATCAATATGATGGCGCTCCAGAAGTTTGGCCAACTCCACGCTCTCTTCCGGTGGGTAATCCACCACCAGCACGCCGTCCACGCCGCTTACTTCAGCCAGTTCAATAAATTTTTGATAACCCATGGCCTCGATTGGATTGGCATAACCCATCAACACTACCGGAGTGTTTTGGTTGGATTTGCGAAACTCCGCCACCAACTCAAATATCTGCTTCAAACCGATGCCGTGTTTCAAAGCTCGTTCGGATGAGCGCTGGATAGTCGGTCCGTCCGCCATCGGATCGGAAAACGGCACGCCAAGCTCAATGATGTCCGCCCCGCTGTTGCACAAGGCATGCATAATTTCCACCGTCATAGACGGCTCGGGGTCGCCCGCCGTGATGAACGGGATCAGCGCTTTTTTCCGCTGCTGCTGCAAGTGGCTGAAGGTGGCGGCGATACGTGACATAGTAAATTCAGCGAGAGGTAAAGTGTAAGGAGTGAGGGGCAGCGTCGATTGCATCTGGATTCTAACGCCTTACTCCTGACTTCCATCTCCTTACGTATTTAAAATTTGATACCGGAGAGGTTGGCTACGGTATTCATATCCTTATCGCCGCGCCCGGAAAGATTTACCAGGAGCAGTTTGTCTTTGCCCATTTGCGGTGCGATCTTTGCGGCATAAGCCAGAGCATGCGCGCATTCCAGCGCCGGTATGATTCCTTCGAGGCGGCACAGATCATGGAAGGCCTGCAGCGCCTCGTCGTCGGTGACGCTTACGTATTCCGCCCGGCCACTGTCCTTGAGCCAGGCATGTTCGGGGCCAACCCCCGGGTAATCGAGGCCGGCGGATATCGAGTGGGTTTCCTGAATCTGGCCTTTTTCATCCTGCATGAGATATGTGCGGCTGCCGTGCAATACGCCAGGCTTGCCCACGCACAGCGTTGCAGCGTGCCTGCCCGTTGCAATCCCCATGCCGCCGGCTTCCACGCCCATGAGCCGCACATTCTGGTCTTCGATATAGGGATAGAACAGCCCTATGGCGTTGGAGCCGCCGCCAACGCAGGCGATCAGCGCATCCGGCTGGCGACCAAACATTTCCAGCATCTGGGTTTTTGCTTCGCGCCCGATGACGGACTGGAAGTCGCGCACCATCATTGGATAAGGGTGTGGTCCTGCAACGGAACCGATAATGTAAAACGTATTTTCAACGTGGGTTACCCAGTCGCGCATCGCTTCATTAAGCGCATCCTTGAGGGTTTTCGAACCCGACTCCACCGGCACTACGCTAGCGCCTAAAAGTTTCATGCGGTAAACGTTGGTGGCTTGGCGCTTGATATCTTCCGAGCCCATGTATACCACGCATTCCATGCCGTAGCGCGCAGCCACAGTTGCCGCAGCAACTCCGTGCATGCCGGCGCCGGTTTCCGCAATTACTCGCGGTTTGCCCATGCGGCGCGCCAGCAGGGCCTGCCCCACAGTGTTGTTGATTTTGTGCGCACCCGTATGGTTGAGGTCCTCGCGTTTTAGCAGGATTTGCGCGCCGCCTAGCTTGTTAGACAAGCGTTTAGCATGGTAAATCGGGCTCGGCCGCCCGACATAATGCTTGAGCTCATATGCTAATTCAGCCTGAAATTCCGGGTCGTTGCGGAAACGCTGGTAAGCTTGGCGCAGCTCATCCAGCGCATGAATCAGCGTTTCGGCAACAAATACGCCGCCGTATTTGCCGAAATGGCCACTATCGTCGGGAAGATCATATATCTTCATCGCTCACTCCGGGATAATCATTAATTTGCATCATGCACTGCGTGTATGAATGCTGCAGTTTTCGCAGCGTCTTTGATACCTCTTGCCGATTCGACGCCGCTCGATACATCCACCGCCCAGGGCCGCACCTGCCTGATTGCGCGCGCCACGTTCGCTGCGTTTAGCCCGCCGGATAGAATGATCGGCAAATTCAGGTTGCCTGGAATCAAGCTCCAATCGAAAACCTCGCCGGTGCCGCCGTATGCACTTGTGTTGTGCGCATCCAGCAACAACCCTTTTGCATCGCGATAGCGGGATGCGTATTGTAGCAGATCCAATCCCTGCTTGACTCGCACCGCTTTGATATAGGGCATGCCGAACTGGGCGCAGAACTGCGGTGATTCGTCGCCGTGAAACTGCAATAAATCAAGCCGCACCGCGCCAAGAATTGCATGCGCCTGTTGTGCTTCAGGATTGACGAATACTCCCACTCGCGTGACAAAGGGCGGTAAAACTTCTATCACCCCGCGTGCCTTTTCCAGAGAAACAAAGCGCGGGCTATCCTCATAAAACATAAGTCCCACGGCATGCGCGCCAAGCCCTGCCGCCATTAAAGCATCTTGCCCGCGCGTGATGCCGCAGATTTTGATCCGGGTCGACATGAAGATTGCGGGGTTTACGGAAATAGCAGCATGGTACGATTAAAATCAGCTATGCGCCACTTAGCGTCATAGCGTACGCCAGACAAATAAAGGCCAGCTGCGCTGAAAGTGGGCGCCGCTCTGCTTCTGTCCCGGCTTTGCAAAACCTCGCCCAGCCATTGCGCAGTGCATCTGCCGCTGCCCACGTACCCCAGGCAGCCGACGATGTTACGCACCATGTGATGCAGAAAAGCGTCTGCGCAGAATTCAAACATGATCAGATCCTGCTGTCGCGTAATCTCCACCCTGCGCAATTCCTTAACCGGTGTGCGCGCGCGGCATTCTGCTGCACGGAATGCGCTGAAATCGTGTTTACCCAGCAGCAACTTTGCAGCTTCGCGCATGACACCTACATCGAGCGGCTGATGAAACCAGCCGACATGATTTTTATAAAGCGCGGGGCGCACTGCGGTATTTAGCAGCAGGTATCGGTAACAGCGCTCGATAGCGCTGAAACGCGCGTGAAAATCTCCCGCCACCTCGTGTGCCCATAATATGGCAACATCCGGCGGCAGCAGTGCGTTCGCACCCCTAACCCAGGCTGATGCCGGGCGATCGGCGCGGCTGTCAAAATGCGCGACTTGCGCCAGCGCATGTACGCCGCTATCTGTGCGCCCAGCCGCAGTGAGGGTTACTTTTTCCCCGGCGATTTGCGCCAGCGCTGCCTCGACTGCGTCCTGCACCGCGCAGCCGCCAGTCTGGCTTTGCCAGCCGCAAAAAGCAGAACCGTTGTATTCCAGGCCAAGTGCGATTCTTGCCATCTAATCCAGCCACATCGCTAGATAAGAATCCGGGTAAGTCCCGACACAGCAACCGCCAATGCCATGCCGCATTGGTATCATCGTTGCCGGATGCAGCTGCATAGAGAAATGAAATTTGCGAGGGTTAAAAACGGGGGGGGGTGTTGCTGAACAGCGCAGGAGCAAGTTTAGAGCTTCGCTAGCAGGACTTTTGCTTGTTCCTGCTGCTTGGCATCGCCTTCCTGGATCACTTCCTGCAAGATTTCTCGGGCGCCGTCCTTGTCGCCCATTTCCTGATATGCCTTTGCGAGATCGAACTTAGTCTGCACCTCGTACCAGTGTTGATCTTTGGCTGGTTCTTCCGCGGCTGGGCCGCCTGTGGGCTCCTCGAGCGCGAGGCTGATTCCGGAAAGATCAAATGTAATCTCTTCAGCCTGCGGCGACGGGGCCGGGGTGGATGCTGCAGCGGGCGCAGAGGAATCAAAATCAAAGCTGATCATATCCATCGTGGCCTCTGACGGTGTTACTGCTGCAGGTCCGCCCGAGGCGGGGGATTGTCCTGCGTAAAATTCCATGCCTGCGGCGGGCGTCTCGCTTCCCACTGGTAAATCCGGAGTTACTTTAGCCGGCTCTAAAGAAGGTACTTCAAAATCGAGGTGGGTGAATGCTTTCTCTGCGGCAGATGCACTGCTATCCAATCCGATATCGGTGCTCAGTTGTGCACCGGAAGTCTCAGGCAGAGCGATATTGAAATCCATCTCAGGCGGGGTTGGTGCTACGTTCTCCAGCGGCGTTTCTGCGGCAGCAGATTTTGCCGATTCATACATTGGATTGCCCGGGTTGAGCGCGTATCCGAGTTGTGCAACTCTGTCCCAGATAGTGCCGGGTTTGCCGCCAGTGGCTGCATGGAGCTCGCGGGCGAGCGTATCGAATACCGTTACGTTCTTACGTGCGGCATAAATTTCCAGGAGTTTCAAACGGATATTTTGGTGAGCGGGATTTTTTTTCAGCGCTTCCTTGAGGATTTCCTCGGCTTGTGTGTCGCGGCCGTAAGCAATGTAAACTTCGGCTTCAGCGACCGGGTCCACATCGTCAATAGCGACCGGGCCGCCACTCTTACTGGCAATGTCGCTCATCAGCGAGCTGTCGCCGGTATTGACTACCACGCCGCCCTCGGTGTTGCCGAAGACCGTACTGGTTTTTAGGGCCTCTTCATCGACAACGCCCTCTTCAAAACTCGTTAAAGATTTTTTTTTTCTCACGGCTAGGTAGCCGAGTCCGAGTAGCAAGATTACTACGCCTGCACCGCCCCCTAGATAAAGGGGATTGTCGAATATGTCATCCAGCAAGGATGTCTCTGGTGGTGGTTGAGCTTTGGTTTTGTCAGCGGGCTTGGGCGCTTCCGAGGGCTTTGCTGCCGCTACAGTAACCGGTTTTTCACCAGGCTTCTTAGTCTCGGCTGGTTTGCTCTCGGGCGCTTTGGTTTCCACAGGCTTGGGAGCCGGGGCTGGCTGTGCCGCAGGCTGGGGCGCCTTGGCGGCACCCGCCTGTTTTTGCAGCTCAGCCAGGTTCTGGCTCTTGATTTCCAGAAGCTTCTGCATGTCACTAATGTTTTTTTCAAGAAGCGCTATGCGTTCGTTTGCCTCTTTGACTGCTTTTTCTCTGGCTATGGCTTCTTCTTCAAGGCTGCGGATGCGATCCTGAAGCGCTTTGCTGCCGGTGCCGCCGGGTTTGCCTGCGGGAAGCTCACCCTTGGATAGTTTCAAGACTTCCTTGCCCGGTTCCTGGGGCGCTGTTTGGTCTTCTATCTTGGTGGCGATTTTGCCGCTCACGGTCTGTTTGGCCATTTCGGTGGGCGCAGCTTGGCCCGCAGCTTCGGCAAGCCTTTGCCGGTAAGCGATCCAGTCGCGCGCCTGTACCCTGACCTCTTTAGCCGCCTGCTTGGGTTCTATGGTGGACAATTCGCTGCTTTCGGGAACGCGCAGTATGGGACCGGTTTTCATGCGGTTCATATTGTCGCCCATGAATGCGCTTTTGTTGGAACGGAACAGCCCAACCAGCATTTGTTCGATAGTAAAATCGGATGGCTTAACACTTTCGGCGATTTTGCGCAGCGTCTCGCCACGTTTTATCGGACCGTAAGCTTGTTGCTTTTCAGGTGCAGGTGCGGTTGCCTCTGGTGCTTCAGGTGCTGCTGTTTCAGGTGCTGGTGCTTCAGGTGCTGCTGCTTGAGGTGCCTCAGGCATTGCCTCGGCGCCGATTGTCTCATCCGGGGGGACGCCCGCAAGCTCCGGCTTGGCTTCCTCAGCTGGAGCAGGCAGCGGCTGTACTTCGGGTACAGCAGCAACCGGCGCCAGCGTTTCGATGGGCGTGAAACCAGGCGGATCAAGCAGCACCGTATATTCTTTAACCAGCCGGCCCGATGACCAGTTGAGTTCAATCAGAAAATCCAGAAAGGCCTCGTTCACCGGCTGCTGAGTTGTGAGCTTAAGATAGGGCTGTCCGTTGGGTTTTTTCTCAACGCTGAATTTGATGCCTGACAGCGCGGAAGCATATTGAATATTGCCCTGTCTGAAGGCTTCGGGGGAAGCAAGTTTTGCTACCAGCGTATCCAGTTCCTTTTTTTGCACGCCCAAGAGGTCAATTTCAGCGGAAAGAGGCTGGCCCAAGCTGGAATTTACCGTTATCTTGCCCAGCCCGGCAGCATGCGTGGCCAAAGGCAACACAAACAATGTACCGGCAACTAACCAAGCAAAACGCCTAGATTTGTACACAAACCCGCCCTATGATTTTGATCAAGGGTAATTAAATTAACATCATGTAGTTAGAGATGCAAGCTCAACTTGCCTCTTACCATTATGGCTGGATCCAGATATTTTTCAACCAAAATCTCTGCAATTTGCACGCTGTTCAGCGCCGCCCCCTTGCGTACATTGTCTGATACCACCCACAAATCGAGGCCCTGCGGGTGTGAAATGTCCTCACGAATGCGCCCCACATAGACAGCGTCCCGCCCTGCCGCTTCCAGTGCGGGAGTAGGATAACCGCCGGGCTTGTGCTCGTCCATGACCACAACACCGGGCGCTTTTTTAAGCAAGGCGGTAGCGGCTTTTGCGGAGATTTTCTTGCGGGTTTCGATATGTACCGCTTCGGAATGGCCATAGAACACCGGCACCCGTACCGTGGTGGGATTAATTCGGATCGAGTCGTCACCCATAATCTTGCGAGTCTCCCACACCATCTTCATTTCTTCTTTGGTGTAGCCGTTGTCCTGGAATACGTCAATATGCGGCAGCACATTGAACGCAATCTGCTTGGGATAGACTTCGCTCACAATGTCTTTGTGGTTAAATAGAGCGCGGGTTTGTTCCGCCAGTTCCTCAATCGCTTCCTTGCCGGTACCCGATACCGCCTGATAGGTGGCGACGTTGATGCGCTCAATGCCCACCGCATCGTAAATGGGCTTTAGCGCCACTACCATCTGGATGGTAGAGCAATTGGGATTGGCGATAATGCCGCGGTTTTTGTATTGCGCAATGGCGTTGGGATTCACTTCAGGCACCACCAGGGGGATATCCTTTTCATAGCGGAACTGCGCGGTGTTGTCTATCACCACGCAACCCGCAGCCGCTGCTTGCGGCGCGTATTCCGCTGAAACGCTGCTGCCCGCCGAAAACAGCCCGATTTGCGCTTTCGAAAAATCGAAGCCGGAAACATCCTCAACCTTTACATCATGGCCCTTGAACTGCACCGTGGTACCGGCTGAACGCGAAGAAGCCAGAGGGTAAATTTTACCCACCGGGAAATCGCGCTCTTCCAGAATGGAGATCATCGTCTCGCCTACCGCTCCGGTTGCGCCCAACACACAAACGTCGTATTTCTTTCTCATTTGCTCACTCTATGACTTATTAAAGATTACAGTGCATCAACCACTGCATCGCCCATTTCCTCGGTATTCACCTTGCGCGTCCCTTCCTGAAAAATATCCGCAGTACGCAAGCCTTTCGCCAGCACCTTTTTCACCGCCTGTTCGATGCGCTGAGCTGTTTCTTCAAGGTTGCAAGTATAACGCAGCATCATCGCAACCGAGAGTATGGTCGCCAGCGGATTGGCAATATTTTTACCCGCGATATCAGGCGCAGAACCATGGATCGGCTCAAACAAGCCTTTGCTGCGCTCATCCAGCGAAGCCGAGGGCAGCATACCGATGGAGCCTGTGAGCATCGAAGCCTGGTCGGATAGAATGTCGCCGAACAGATTCCCGGTCAAAATTACATCGAACTGTTTCGGATTGCGCACGAGCTGCATCGCCGCATTGTCCACATACATGTGGCTGAGTGCAATATCCGGGTATTCCTTCCCTACCTCGCTCACCACTTCGCGCCACAACTGGCTGGTCTCCAGCACATTGGCCTTGTCCACCGAGCAAAGCTTGCGGTGGCGTTTCCTGGCGATGTCAAATCCCATACGCGCGATGCGACGGATTTCGGATTCCGAATACAGCATGGTGTCGAAACCTTCGCGCTCCCCTTTGGCATTGGTGCGGCGCCCACGCGGCTCGCCAAAGTAAATGTCGCCGGTGAGCTCGCGCAAAATCATGATATCGAGACCCGTCACCACTTCTGGTTTCAAGGTCGTTGCGTGAGCAAGTTCAGCATAAACCAGCGCCGGGCGCAAGTTGGCGAACACCCCGAGTTCCTTGCGAATACGCAACAAGCCCCGCTCGGGGCGCTGCTGGCGCGGCAACTTGTCGTATCGATAGCCCCCCACTGCGCCCAACAGCACTGCATCCGCCTGCCGCGCAAGCTTTAGCGTGGCTTCAGGCAACGGGTCACCGCAGGCATCAAACCCGGCACCGCCTATGGGCGCGTATTCCAGCTCGAACTTCAGGCCGTCGCGTGCCAGCCGCTGCAATACCTTTGCTGCCTGGGCCATGATTTCGGGGCCTATGCCATCGCCAGGCAAAACTGCAATTTTCATGATTCCAGTAGGAGTAAGAAGTTAGGGGTAAGGAGTATATTCACTCCCTTACTCCTGACACCTCAATCCTTACTAGGAAAACAGCCAGGGTTGACGCTCGCGATGCTGCGCCTCGAACACCCTGATCTTGTCCGCCTTCTGCAAAGTCACCGCGATTTCATCGAGTCCGCTGAGGAGACGGTGTTTTTGAAGCGGGTCAATATGGAACTTAAATACCTGCTTAGTCGGCGTAGTGACAGTTTGTGCCGGCAAATCCACTTTAAGTCGATAGCCGGGCTGCTCGGCGACTTCGCTAAACAACTGCGCGACGGCGCCCGCGTCGAGCTCCACCGGCAACAAGCCGTTTTTGCAACTGTTGTTGTAAAAAATATCGGCAAAACCGGGCGCGATCAGCGCGCGGAAACCGTAGTCAAGCAAAGCCCACGGCGCGTGCTCGCGGCTCGAACCGCAGCCGAAATTCTCGCGCGCAAGCAGGATTTGCGCGCCTTGATAACGCGGCTGGTTAAGCACGAAATCCGGATTCAACGGGCGGCCGCGGTTGTCCTTGCCCGGCTCACCGTGATCCAAGTAGCGCCAGCCATCAAACAAATTGGGGCCGAAGCCGCTGCGTTTGATGGATTTAAGAAATTGCTTGGGGATAATGGCATCGGTATCCACATTAGCGCGATCCATAGGTGCCACCAACCCGTCAAGCTGGGCAAATTTTTCCATCAGTAGGGCTTATCATCGTCGGCTTTGTTATCAATCTCATCTGGCGTGGAAAGATTACCACACGGGCTCGCCACGGTATTGCAGCCGGCCAGCGGCCAAGCCAGCAAACCAAGCAACATCACAACCATGAACGTTTTCAATTTTTTTCCCAAGCTAAGCAAAATTGCTGCGCACATCCACAAAATGCCCGGCAATGGCCGCAGCTGCAGCCATCTGTGGGCTCACTAAATGAGTCCTGCCGCCCGCACCCTGGCGTCCTTCAAAATTACGGTTGGAAGTCGAGGCGCAGCGCTCTCCCGGCAGCAGCCGATCATCATTCATTCCCAAACACATCGAACAACCCGGCTCGCGCCACTCAAATCCGGCGTCAACGAAAACTTTGTCCAAGCCCTCCGCTTCGGCCTGGCGCTTGACCAGTCCCGAACCCGGAACCACCAGCGCCAACTTGATATTAGGCGCGATATGCTTGCCGCGCACGACCTGCGCCGCCGCGCGCAAATCCTCGATGCGCGAATTGGTGCACGACCCGATGAATATTTTATCGAGCTTAATGTCCTTGATTGGCGTATTCGGAACGAGCCCCATGTAAGCCAGCGCCTGTTCCATGGCTTCGCGCTTCTCCGGATTGGTCTCGCGCGCGGGATCAGGGACACGGTCATCCACAGTACCCACCATTTCCGGCGAAGTGCCCCAGGTTACCTGGGGTTTAATTTCCTCCGCGGAAATTCGCGCCACTTTGTCATAACGCGCATTCTCGTCACTCTTGAGCGTCTTCCAGTAGGCCATCGCCTGCTCCCACATCACGCCCTTGGGCGCAAACGACCGGCCCTTGACATAAGCGAGGGTAGTATCGTCCACCGCCACCATGCCAGCGCGCGCGCCGGCTTCAATCGACATATTACAAATTGTCATCCGCGCTTCCATGCTTAAAGAGCGTATGGTGCCGCCGGCGTATTCAATGGCGTAACCCGTGCCGCCAGCGGTGCCGATTTTGCCGATGATGGCGAGCGCAACATCTTTTGCCGTGACGCCCCTGTTTAATTTGCCTTCCACCAGGACCTGCATCGCCTTGGATTTTTTGAGCGGTAGACATTGCGTAGCCAGCACGTGCTCGACTTCGGAAGTGCCGATTCCGAATGCCAGCGCCGCAAACGCGCCATGTGTGCTGGTGTGCGAATCCCCGCACACCACGGTCATGCCGGGAAGTGTTGCGCCCTGTTCCGGACCAATGACATGCACGATGCCCTGGCGCGCGTCGTTCATCTTGAATTCGGTGATGCCGTAATCGCTGCAGTTCTGATCCAGCGTTTCCACTTGCAGGCGCGATATCGGATCGCCGATGCCGCGCGAGCGGTCGGTGGTCGGCACGTTATGATCGGCGACCGCCAGTATTGAACTGGTGCGCCAGGGTTTTCTTCCGGCAAGCTTCAGCCCCTCAAAGGCCTGCGGGCTGGTCACTTCATGCACCAGGTGACGGTCAATGTATATCAACGCGGTGCCATCGCGCTCTTCATGCACGAGATGGCTGTGCCAAAGCTTGTCATAAAGAGTTTGCCCGCCCATGATTTAAGTGACTCGATTAAATGTGAAATTATCACATATTGAGACGCTCTAGAATAGGTTGCAGTTCACGTTTTAATCCTGAATTTCCAGCCGATTAGGAATAGCCCGAACAGCGCGAAAAGCGAAGCCATGCTGAAGGTCAGGCTTGCGCCCAGAAAATCCCAAACATAGCCGCTCAGCAGCGCGCCGAAAGTACCGCCGGCGCCGAAGGTGAGGCTGGTATAAAGCGCCTGTCCCTTGGCTTGATGCCTGCCACGGAAGAAATGATGGATAGCCGCCACCGCCGCAGCGTGATAAGAACCGAAAGTCGCGGCATGCAGCATCTGCGCGAACAAAATAGCGGCGACCGAATTCACCAGCCAGCCGATCAGAAGAAAGCGGATAACCGCAAGCAAAAAACTCGCGCCGAGAATCTGCGGCAGGGAAAAACGCTGCATGAGTCGCGGCATGCCGATGAACACCGCGATTTCGCAAATTACGCCTAGCGCCCATAGCCAACCTATCGCGCCTTTGCTGTAATCGTGCTCGACCAGATACAGCGAGTAAAAAGTGTAGTACGGGCCATGCGCCGCCGCCATCAGAAAACAGCTGGCAAAGAAGGAAGCCACTTCCGGCCGTTTCAGAATCTGCCGTACCGGATAATGATCGGTATGGTGGGTGACGCTTTCCGCTTCCGGTAGGTGGCGGGAGAATATGACAATGCCGGTCATCGCTCCCAGCACCAGCCACAATAGAATGCGTACCTCGGCCACATCCAAGACATAACCGATGCCGATAACGGCTACGATGAAGCCGACGGAACCCCACAGCCTCACTCGCCCGTAGCTCGCCGTGCTGTCCCCCAGGTGGCTTAAGGTGGTCGCTTCCACCAACGGTAAAGATGCACTCCAGAAAAAACTCAGGAGCGCCATTACCACGAACAGCCACCAGAAACTTGCGCCGAAAAACACGCCCAAATAGCTAGCGAGACTCAGTACCGCGGCTATGCGAACAAAACCCGCACGCTTTCCGCTGCGATCCGCCAGCCAGCCCCACAGCGTGGGCGCAAAATTGCGCGTCACTAGCAGCAGTGACATTAGTACGCCGATTTCAGCTGCGCTGAAATCCAGCGATTTAAGGTACAAGCTCCAGTAGGGGGAAAACGCGCCGACGAAAGCGAAATAAAAAAAATAAAAGCTGGAGAGGCGCCAGTATGGAAAGCTCGGCATGTGCTGAAAAGGCGGGGACTCAGCGCCGGCTGCGCTTCAGGTAATCAAGCCAGGGTTTCCAGTAATACCTGTGCCAACCACGGGTTACGTCTCGCAAATCATGTTTCGGGACATTCACATGAACCAGATCTACCCGCGCACCGCGCCCTGCTTTGCTAAACATCAAAATCAGGATTGAATCCGGATCGGTTTTCTTCCATCCGTGCGAACGCCACGACTGTATGACGAGCTTTTTCCTCACAATCAGCAAATTTTTCCCTGAAAGCATGCCGTTAAAAGCAGTAAATCTTCCGCCAACAACTTTGCTGATTGAAACCTTGCTGCCCACAATCGCAGAGTGCATCCTGGAATCGAGATATGCGTCAAACAAACTTTCGGGCGACGCATTGAATCGCACCGACTGCCTGATTATATTCATCAGGCCTCGTCCGGGTCTGGATTCTCTTTATGCTCGGCTTTGCTGCTCGAAGCTGTGCTTTTCCCGGCTTTTGCAGGAATTTTCGGGGTGGGACATTTCACATCCGCGTTTTGCGCGCGGTGGCGCAATGCATGATCCATCAGCACCAGCGCCAGCATGGCTTCGGCGATGGGGGTGGCGCGGATGCCGACGCAAGGATCGTGGCGTCCATGCGTTTCGACGACGGTGGGCTTGCCTTGCTTGTCTACGGAACGTCGCGGCAGGCGGATGCTCGAAGTGGGCTTCACTGCGATGTTGACCACGATGTCCTGGCCGGTGGAAATGCCGCCAAGGATGCCACCGGCGTTGTTACTCAAAAAACCCTGCGGCGTTATTTCATCGGAATGCTCGCTGCCTTTTTGTTTGACTGAAATGAAGCCCGCGCCGATTTCCACTGCTTTCACCGCGTTGATGCTCATCATGGCGTAAGCGATATCGGCATCCAGCTTGTCGTATACCGGCTCGCCCCAACCCACCGGTACCTGCTCGGCAACCGCGGTGATTTTTGCACCGCAGGAATCACCGGATTTCCTGAGCTTGTCCATGAATTCCTCAAGCTGCGGCACTACGCTCTCATCCGCCGCAAAAAAAGGATTGCTGTTCACTACATTCCAAGTTTTGAACGGGATTTCGATTGGCCCGAGTTGCGACATGTAGCCGCGGATCACCACTCCGTATTTTTCATGCAGCCATTTCCTGGCAATTGCAGCC
>DATHDD010000161.1:0-17438 GCA_035319205.1 Burkholderiales bacterium
CGAGGCGGTCCATGTAGGGCACCGACTGCAGATAGGTTTTGTGCTCGGCGAGTTTTTCGGTGGCGCGGTGCAAAAGGCCGATATGCGGGTCGGCGCGCTCAATCACTTCACCATCAAGCTCCAGCACCAGCCGTAATACCCCATGCGCTGCCGGGTGCTGCGGCCCGAAATTCATGGTGTAGTTTCTGATTTCAGCCATTCTTGAAACCCTCTATATCGCCGTAGCTTTCCTCGCGCACAATGCGCGGCACGTTGTCGCGCGGCTCGATAGACACCGGCTGGTAAATCACGCGTTGTTGGTCCGGGTCATAACGCATTTCCACATTGCCGGATAGCGGAAAATCCTTGCGGAATGGGTGGCCGACAAAGCCGTAATCGGTGAGAATGCGCCGCAGATCGGGATGACCGGTGAACACCATACCGAATAAATCGAATGCTTCGCGCTCGAACCAGTTGGCTGAAGGCCAAAGCGGAAGCAACGAGTCGAATACCAGGAAATCGTCGTTTTCGGCAAAAGCCTTGAGACGCACCCGCCAATTGTGGGTAAGCGATAACAGGTGGCAAACCACCGCGAAACGCGGCCCGCTCCACGCACCTTCGCCGTAATCCCCGTAATCTACTCCGCACAAGTCAATCAATTGCTCGAACCGCAAGTTCGGGTCGTCGCGCAACACTTGCGCTGTTGAAAACCAATCCGCTGGCTTGACCGTGAGCGTGAGTTCCCCGATCGCTTCGCTCAATTTGATAATACGCTCACCCAAAGCGTTTTTTAGGCGTGCGTTAAGATTGTCTAGTTTGGCGCTCATTATTAGATGCCATATGAATATACCGATATGATCATCAGCGGGCGATAGTGTTGGTTCGTTTAATTTTATTTTGCAGCTGGATGATGCCGTAAAGCAGGGCTTCAGCGGTAGGCGGGCAGCCGGGCACATAGATATCCACCGGTACGATGCGGTCGCAGCCGCGCACCACGGAATAGGAGTAATGATAATAACCGCCGCCGTTGGCGCACGAGCCCATGGAAATTACCCAGCGCGGCTCGGCCATTTGGTCATACACCTTGCGCAGTGCAGGCGCCATCTTGTTGCACAGCGTGCCGGCGACGATCATCACATCCGACTGGCGCGGGCTGCCACGGAACACGACGCCGAAGCGGTCGAGGTCATAGCGCGAAGCACCGGCTTGCATCATCTCTACCGCGCAGCAGGCGAGCCCGAAGGTCATCGGCCACAATGAACCGGTGCGCGACCAGTTGATCAGTTTGTCCGCTGTAGTGGTGATATAGCCTTTTTCCAGTACACCTTCTATTCCCATTCGAGAGCCCCCTTCACCCACTCATAGATGAATCCCACCACCAGAACCGACAGGAACACCAGCATTGCCACAAAACCAAACATGCCGATTTCCTTGAGAGCCACTGCCCAGGGAAACAGGAAAGCGATTTCCAAGTCGAACAAGATGAAAAGAATTGCGATGAGGTAGTAGCGCACGTCGAACTTCATGCGCGCGTCCTCAAATGCTTCAAATCCGCATTCATAGGGCGAGAGTTTTTCACTGTCCGGGCGGTTTCGCGCCAATAGCCAGCCCAGTATCACGGGACCGACACCGACGGC
Organism: Burkholderiales bacterium; assembly: GCA_035319205.1. Lineage (GTDB taxonomy): Bacteria > Pseudomonadota > Gammaproteobacteria > Burkholderiales > JAHFRG01 > JAHFRG01. Next base: position 1,617 of record DATHDD010000161.1, read on the forward strand.
GAGGCCGACGATGATAAACAACAAGATAGGAAAGTAATTTTCCAGCATATCGGCTTCAGGACCTGAAATTCAGGATTCGGTATCCAATCAATGGCGCTCCAACAAACCAAACGCTAAAGTTAAGACCTTTACGATTGCCCCGGGTTCGCCGCCTCATCGCTGCTAATGCGCTAAGGAATATGTAATCCAGAATGCATTCATGGTGCCGATGATGAGACTCGAACTCATACGGCTTTCGCCACCGCCCCCTCAAGACGGCGTGTCTACCAATTCCACCACATCGGCGCTACAAGCAGCAGTCAGCTATCAGCTTTCAGCCGAGTCCACCGCCTCTCGCTGTAACCGACCGCTGAGTGCTGAAAGCTGACCGCAGATCATTTCGGTATGTCCTTGGCCTTGGAGTCGCCTTCTGCCGCAGGCGCCGCAGGCGGCTGGCCCGCTGGCACTTTCTCCGCAGACACGGGAACTTCCTTGCGTAGTTCCATTACGCCTTTGTTTTCGCTCTTGTGGCTGGAAAAGTAAGTCAACCCCAGGCTGGTCAGAAAAAAAACCGCCGCCAGCACTGCGGTGGTGCGGCTCAGGAAATTGGCCGAGCCGCTCGCGCCGAAAAGACTTCCTGAGGCACCGCTGCCAAAGGCCGCACCGGCATCCGCCCCCTTGCCATGCTGCAACAACACCAGGCCGATGATGGCAAGAGCGGTCATGACATGCACAATCCAAATCAAGGTTTCCAAAAATCGTTCTCCATGTTAACTGCCGGCGGCGGCGCAAATTCCTAAAAATTCGTCTGCGTTGAGCGACGCTCCGCCAATCAGGCCGCCGTCAATATCCGGCATGGCGAAGAGCTGCTCGGCATTCCCTGCCTTTACGCTGCCGCCGTATAAAATCAGCAATTGCCGCGCTGCTTCCGGATTCCGCGCGGCGATTCCCTGGCGGATAAAAGCATGCACCATCTGCGCCTGCTCGGGAGTCGCATTGTTCCCGGTGCCAATCGCCCATACCGGTTCATAGGCCACCACTGCGTTTGTCATCGCTGCGATTCCGGCAAGCTGCAGCACCGCTTCCAGCTGTTCCGCCACGACTTTTTCAGTGGCTCCCGCTTCGCGCTGTGCCAGGGTTTCACCAATGCATAAAATCGGTATCAAGCCCGCGGTTTGCGCCGCCTTGAACTTCTGCGCCACCATGCTGTTGTCTTCGCCTTGCAGCATGCGGCGCTCCGAATGGCCGACGATTACATATCGGCAGCCGAAGTCCTTGAGCATCGGCCCCGACACTTCACCGGTGTAAGCCCCATGATGAAACGGGCTCAAATTCTGCGCGCCCCATGCAATGTTGCTTTCTTGCAGGATTATCCGCGCCTGAAACAGATAAGGGTAAGGCACGCACACCGCGCATGCTACATTGCGCACTGTCTTCAGTCCGGTTACCAGGGCATCAAGCAATACCTTGTTTTGCACAAGGCTGCCATGCATTTTCCAGTTGCCGGCAACCAACTTTTGGCGCATCAGCATCCTTACCGAAAAATCGTTTGAATTTTACCCGTGAATGACCCCATGGTCAATTTCGGTTTACAGCAGACAAGCATGGATAAAGCGGATTCAGCGCCTGGAAAACAAGGTGATCGGCTGACTTTATTGAAACGACGGCAAATTTTTGCGAATAATCGCAATGCTCAAAATTCGCGCGCGGAAAAAGAATTTATTTTTCGGCTGCCTCGCGAACTGCTTGGGCAATTGTGGCAGCCCATTGCTTGACTTTGGCCTGGGGCTTGCCTTCCACCATCACCCGCACCACCGGCTCGGTACCCGAAGCACGCAATAACACCCGTCCTTTGTCGCCGAGATCAGCTTCCGCTTCGCTGAGTGCATCCCGCACCGGCCTCTGATTGCTGAAATCAAATCCCTTGGCGACTTTGACATTCACCAGCACTTGCGGATAAAGCGCAAGATCGCGCGTCAAATGCGCCATGTCCGCCCGATAAGCGCGCATCGCATGCAATACCTGCAGCGCGGAGACGATGCCGTCGCCGGTGGTATGCTTGTCCAGACAGATGATGTGACCGGAATTCTCTCCGCCCAGCTGCCAGCCGCGGTTTTGCATGAGCTCCAGAACATAACGGTCGCCCACTGCGGCGCGTGCAAAGGGCACCTTGATTTTTTCAAGGGCACGCTGCATGCCGAGGTTGGTCATCAGCGTTCCCACCACGCCGCCCTTGAGCGTATCCTGCTGCTTGCGGTGCTTGGCAATGATATAAAGCATTTGATCGCCATCGTAGGCTTTCCCCGTGCCGTCAACCATAAGCAGCCGGTCGCCGTCGCCGTCCAGCGCGACTCCCAGATCGGCTTGGTGCTGCCTCACCGCTTCCTGCAGCGCCTTGGGATTTGTCGCGCCGCATTCCTGATTGATGTTGAGGCCATCGGGCTGATTAGCTATCGCCACCACATCTGCGCCAAGCTCGTGAAACACATGCGCCGCAATGTGATAGGTCGCGCCTTGCGCGGAGTCCACCACGATGCGCAGACCGCGCAGATCCAGCTCGGTAGGAAATGTGCTTTTGCAAAACTCGATATAGCGCCCCGCAGCATCGTTGATTCTGCGCGCCCTGCCCAAATCGGCGGAAGGCATGGTCCTGATGGGATCGTCAAGCGCCGTTTCAATGGCGCGCTCCACTTCGTCGGGGAGCTTGTTGCCGCTTGCCGAGAAAAACTTGATGCCGTTGTCTTCGTAGGGATTGTGCGAAGCGGAGATCACGATGCCCGCCTGCAAGCGCAGTGCACGCGTCAGATAAGCCACCGCCGGGGTCGGTATCGGGCCGGAAAGATAGATGTCCACGCCTGCTGCGGATAATCCCGCCTGCAACGCGGATTCCAGCATGTAGCCGGAAATGCGGGTGTCTTTGCCAATCAGCACGCCAGGGCGCTCGCCTTGCGCGAGATGCCAGTTGGCTGAAGCCAGCACTTTGCCAGCAGCGTAGCCGAGATGCATCACCAGCTCCGGCGTGATCGGCGGTTCACCCACCCTGCCGCGCACTCCGTCGGTACCAAAATATTTTCTGGTCACAACAGTTTTCCTGATTTGATTGTTATCCGTCCAAAGACAGGTAAATGGTGAATACTAAACAGCAAACGGTCAACCCCCACGTCTGCCATTTACTGTTCACCGCACACTGCCCTATATACCGCCAGCGCATCCCGGGTCGCCCCCACATCATGCACCCGCACTATCTTCGCTCCTTTCATCACTGCAATCAGCGCGGCGGCCATGCTCGAATAAACCCTCTCTCCGGTTGGCCTGCTCGCGATTTTGCCCAAAGCTGATTTGCGCGAAAGACCCACCAGCAGCGGCACACCGAGTTCCCTGAACTGCTCCAAATTACGCAGCAAAGCCAGATTGTGTTCCACGGTCTTGCCAAAACCAAAGCCCGGGTCAATGACGATGCGTTCCCGCGCTATCCCTGCCGCAAGCGCCGCTTCGACACGGGAAACCAGAAAAGCTTTAATCTGCGCAACCACGTCATGGTATTGCGGGTTTACCTGCATGGTCAACGGTTCGCCCTGCTTGTGCATCAGGCATATTGCAGCGTCGCTCTTCGCCACGGCTTGCAGCGCGCCGGCAGCAGACAGTGCATTGACATCGTTGATCATGCTCGCGCCGGCGCGCAATGCCTCGCGCATCACTTCCGGTTTCTGGGTATCTGCCGAAAGCGGCACGTTCACATGTTTCAGTCCTTCCAGCACCGGCAGCACCCGCTTGAGCTCCTCATCCAGCGGCACTGGTAATGAGCCGGGGCGAGTGGATTCACCGCCGACGTCGAGTATATCCGCACCATCCTCAATCAGGCGCAAGCCATGCGCGACTGCTGCCTCGGTTGTGGCATGCAAGCCGCCGTCGGAAAAAGAATCGGGCGTGACATTGACGATCCCCATGATCAGGGGACGGGACAAATCGAACTTGAATTTACCGCACTGAAGATGCATGTGAAGAGCAAGGCGTAAAAAACTTAAAGCCTGTTACTCTCCTTACTCCTCGCGAATTTCAGGTTTCCCTTGCCGGCTGGGTAGTAGCGCTCGCACCTCCGGAAGATGTTTCCTGACCGGTTTGCGGAGGCTGAACCGGCTTGGGCGGCCGTGGCGGCCTGCCTTCCATGATGTCGTTGATTTGATCGGAATCTATGGTTTCCCATTCCAAAAGCGCTTTTGCCATCGCTTCCACCTTGTCGCGGTTTTCTTCGATGAGCCGCCGCGCAAGATTGTATTGCTCGTCAACGATGCGGCGGATTTCCGCGTCCACTTTCTGCATTGTCGTTTCAGACACGTTCTTGTGGGTGGTGATGGAACGGCCGAGGAATACTTCGCCCTCATTCTCGCCGTAAACCATCGGCCCCAGGGCGTCGGACATGCCCCATTGCGTGACCATGCGCCGCGCCAGCTCGGTGGCGCGTTCGAAATCATTGGAAGCGCCCGTGGTCATCTGTTTCATGAAGATTTCCTCGGCAATGCGCCCGCCGAACAGCACCGCAATGTTTTGCAGGATGTGCTCGCGGTCCATACTGTAGCGGTCTTCCTGCGGCAGCTGCATGGTTACGCCCAGCGCGCGGCCGCGGGGAATGATGGTGACCTTGTGCACCGGATCGGTTTTGGGCAAGAGCTTCGCCACCAGCGCATGTCCCGACTCATGATAAGCGGTGTTGCGGCGTTCCTGCTCCGGCATCACCATGGAACGGCGTTCCGTACCCATGATGACTTTATCCTTGGCGCGCTCGAAATCCACCATGTCCACCAGTCGCTTGTTGTAGCGCGCGGCAAAAAGTGCTGCTTCGTTCACCAGGTTGGCGAGATCGGCTCCGGAAAAGCCGGGCGTGCCGCGCGCTAAAATGTCTGCTCGTACATCTGGTGCAATCGGCACTTTGCGCATATGCACCATGAGAATTTGCTCGCGACCACGGATGTCGGGAAGCGGCACCACCACCTGACGGTCAAAGCGCCCGGGGCGCAACAGCGCCGGATCGAGCACATCGGGACGGTTGGTCGCTGCAATCACGATCACGCCGACGCCGGTCTCGAATCCGTCCAGCTCAACCAGCAACTGGTTCAGCGTTTGCTCGCGCTCGTCATTGCCGCCGCCCAATCCCGCGCCGCGCTGCCGGCCTACGGCGTCGATTTCATCAATGAACACGATGCACGGAGCATGTTTTTTCGCCTGCTCGAACATGTCGCGAACCCGCGCCGCGCCCACGCCGACGAACATTTCCACGAAATCGGAGCCTGAAATGCTGAAGAACGGCACTTTGGCCTCGCCGGCGATGGCTCGCGCCAGCAGCGTCTTGCCGGTGCCGGGATTACCCACCATCAGCACGCCACGCGGAATGCGCCCGCCGAGTTTCTGGAATTTGCCCGGATCGCGCAGAAAATCCACCAGTTCCGCTACTTCTTCTTTGGCTTCCTCGCATCCCGCGACATCGGCAAACGTCACCTGATTATTGGATTCATCCATCATGCGCGCGCGGCTCTTGCCGAATGAGAACGCGCCGCCGCGCCCGCCGCCCTGCATCTGGCGCATGAAGAATACCCACACGCCGATCAAAAGCAGCATCGGGAACCAGGAAACAAAAATATTCACCAGCAGCGAAGGCTCTTCGTCCGGCTTGGCCTCGATGATCACGCCGTTCTTCAAGAGGTCGCTAACCAGCCAGGGATCGGACGGTGAATAGGTGATGAAGCGCTTGCCGTCGGTCTTTACTCCCTTGAGTGTGCGGCCTTCGATGGTGACTTTGGCAATGTGACCCTGTTTCACCTCGTCTATGAATTGTGAATACTCCATAGGCGCCTGCACCGACTGCCGCGCACTGAACTGGTTGAACACCGACATGAGTACCAGGGCAATCACCAGCCAGATCACCAGGTTTTTAACCAAATTATTCAAATTTGCTCCTGAAACCCCAAATATAAAAGTTAAACAAACCTATTCTATCCTTATTTATCACCTTATGTTAGCCCTCTCTTAGCAGCTTCAAGTTCCTGCCCAGCAAGTAAATTTCACTGCTTCTTGCGCGCGAGGCCTTGGGCTTGCGCGAATTCACTTGTTTGAAGCGGCTGCGCATAGCTTTCAAAAAATCTTCAAAGCCTTCGCCATGAAATACTTTGACCAAAAATCCGCCTTCCGGTTTCAGCACTTGTGCTGAAAACTCCAGCGCCAGTTGGGCAAGCTCCATGGTCCGTGCCTGATCGTGGCTTGATACACCGCTTATATTGGGCGATATGTCGCAAATTACAAGATCCGCGGCTTTCCCATGAATTTTGGTGCGCAGCTCCTTTAAAACGGCACTTTGACGTAAATCCCCGCAAATGAAATCCACTCCGGCAATGGGCTGCATTTGCAGAATATCCAGTGCAATGACTTTGCCGCGCGCACCCACCTTCTCGGCGGCCACTTGCGACCAACTCCCCGGCGCGGCGCCCAAGTCCACCACCGTCATGCCCGGCGACAACAGCCGGTCTCGCTCGTCAATTTCCAGCAGCTTGAATGCAGCACGCGAACGAAAACCCTGCCGTTTCGCGCTCTCGACATAAAAATCGTTGACATGCTCACGCATCCAGTTGCTACTGGATTTAGTGCGCTTCATCGGGTGAGTTTCAGCGGCGGAAAACCTTCAAAGACGCACGCGGGTCATGCGTGCCGGGGATTTGGACTCACGGAGCGGCGGCTTGCTGCTGCACCACTAGCACCAAACCAAGCACACTTTGCACCACGTAAAGCGCGCTGTAAATGCCGTGCCAAGCGGCAAAACGTTCCTGCAACACGCCTTCCACGACCGCCCTGGGCAGAGTCAGATTTTTCACGGCTTCCAGTAACGGTTCTGCTCCAAAATGGCCAAGCAGCGTCAACAGCAACATTACCAACACTATCCAGAAAAAAGACTGCCTGAACGAAATGACGCCTTGTCTGATCAGGCGGAACAACAGGAGATAAGTTCCGCAGCCCATGCCGATGTAGGCAACCACGGCAAACATTTTACCTGCCAGCAAGATGGCCAGAGCGCGGTCTTCGAGCGTGACAAAAAGAATCGGTGCGGCAATATATCCAATCGCCCACAACGCGCCGATCCACAAGGTCACTGCAATCCAGTGCAGGCTGTCGGCTATATCTCCCATATTAGCCATTATATATATTTTACATCCAAAATTTCATACTGGCGCATTCCGCTGGGCGCTTGAACCTCGGCGACGTCGCCGGGGTATTTGCCGATCAGAGCCCGGGCAATGGGCGAACTGATGGAAATTTTCCCCTGCTTGATGTCCGCTTCGTCGTCGCCAACGATCTGATAAGTGAAGGTCTCCCCGCTGTCAGGGTCTTCAAGTTCCACGGTGGCGCCGAAGACCGCACAGCCATCGGCGTCGAGGAGCGCCGGATTGATGATCTGGGCATTGGAGAGCTTTGCTTCCAGCTCGGCGATGCGCCCTTCGATAAAGCTTTGCCGTTCCTTGGCGGCATGATACTCAGCGTTTTCGGCTAGGTCCCCGTGTGAGCGCGCCTCGGCGAGCGCAGTGATCACCGCCGGCCGTTGCACGGTCTTGAGCTGCTGCAATTCGCTGCGCAACTGTTCCGCTCCGTGAACAGTCAATGGAATTTTGCTCATTATCCTGTCCTTAGTTTTGCAAGTGCTATCTCAGGAGTGAATCTTACGCACTTTATATCGGTATTGTGAGAAAAAATAAATAGGAAACTCTGATTATGTCCTTCATGAGCCGCACTGCGAGCAAACTATTTCCGCGCAGCCAGGCTGCGGTGCAGTCCCTGCAGGTCGTAAGGGCGCAATTCCCGCATGTTCGCAATCCCGGCGCATGCCGCACGCGCACCGGCAAGAGTGGTGTAATAAGTGACTTTACGCTGTAATGCGGCGCGGCGGATCGAATATGAGTCATGCACCGCGCGCATGTCCTCCACCGTATTGATAATGAGGTCTATTTCGCCGTTCTTGATCATGTCCACAATATGCGGACGGCCTTCGGCGACCTTGTTGACCGGCGTAACCGCGATGCCTGCAGCAGCAAGCACCGCCGCGGTGCCGCGCGTTGCCACCAGACTGAACCCGAGCGATAGCATAGTCTTTGCAATTTCCACGCTGCGCGGCTTGTCGGCATGGCGCACGCTCATGAACACCTTGCCCGATGTCGGCAGTATTTCGCCTGCTGCTATTTGCGATTTCACAAACGCCTCGGGGAAAGTTGCGCCCACACCCATGACTTCGCCGGTGGACTTCATTTCCGGGCCGAGAATGGTGTCGGCGCCCGGGAACTTGATGAAAGGAAACACCGCTTCCTTGACGGAGAAGTACGGTGGCAGCACTTCCCGCTCCATGCCTTGCTGCTTCAGGGTGCGCCCGACCATGCAGCGCGCCGCGATTTTGGCGAGAGGCAATCCTGTGGCCTTGGAAACATAGGGCACGGTGCGCGATGCGCGCGGGTTGACTTCAAGCACATAAACGGTCTCGCCCTGAATGGCGAACTGCACATTCATCAGCCCAACCACTTTGAGCGCGTGCGCCAGCACTGCCGTCTGGCGGCGCAGTTCCTCCTGGATTTCCTTGCTCAGGCTGAACGGCGGCAGCGAGCATGCCGCATCGCCTGAGTGCACCCCAGCCTGCTCGATGTGCTCCATGATGCCGCCGATAAGCACCTGCTTGCCGTCGCACACCGCGTCAACATCCACCTCGATGGCGTCGTTGAGAAAGCGGTCTAGCAGCACCGGCGATGCATTGGAAACCTTCACCGCTTCGCGCATATAGCGCTCAAGATCCTCACGCCGGTGCACGATTTCCATGGCGCGCCCGCCGAGCACATAGGAAGGCCGCACCACCAGCGGATAGCCGATTTCTTCAGCAAGGCGCAGCGCTTCCTGCGGCGCACGCGCGGTGCGGTTGGGCGCCTGTTTGAGATTGAGCCCGGTTAGCATTTTCTGGAAGCGTTCGCGGTCTTCCGCGCAGTCAATCATGTCCGGGCTGGTGCCGATGATGGGAACATGGTTTGCTTCAAGGTCCCGCGCAAGTTTCAGCGGGGTTTGCCCGCCGTATTGCACAATCACTCCTTCCGGCTTTTCGACATGCACAATCTCCAGCACATCCTCAAGCGTAAGCGGCTCGAAATACAGGCGGTCGGAAGTATCATAATCAGTAGAAACGGTTTCCGGGTTGCAGTTCACCATGATGGTTTCAAAACTGTCTTCGCGCAGCGCGAGCGCCGCATGCACGCAGCAGTAATCAAATTCGATTCCCTGGCCTATTCGGTTTGGCCCGCCGCCCAGCACGATGATTTTGCGTTTTTGGGTGGGCCGCGCCTCGCACTCTTCCTCGTAGGTTGAATACATGTAGGCGGTATGGGTGGCGAATTCGGCTGCGCAGGTATCCACCCGTTTGTAGACCGGGTGCAGTGCAAGCTGCCAGCGCTTCCGCCTCACGGCAGCTTCTGTCGTGTTCAGCAACTTGGACAGCCGCGCGTCTGAAAATCCGCTGCGTTTCAGATCTCGTAATTCATCTGCGCTCAATGCGTCCAGCTTTTTACCATTGAGAACCTGTTCCTTTCTCACCAGGTCTTCGATCTGGGCGAGGAACCAGGGATCAATGCTCGTCATCTCATGCACCTCATTCAAGCGCATGCCGCAACGGAACGAGTCCGCGACATACCAGAGGCGCTCCGGGCCGACATCACCCAGCTCGTTTTCAATCACGTCGCGGTCGGTAGTTTTTTCGTCAAGTCCGTCGCTTCCTGTTTCCAATCCGCGCAGCGCTTTTTGCAGCGATTCCTGGAAAGTGCGGCCGATCGCCATCACTTCGCCCACTGATTTCATCTGCGTGGTCAGCCGGTCGTTTACCTGGGGAAATTTTTCAAAGGCGAAGCGTGGCACCTTGGTGACCACGTAATCAATGCTCGGCTCGAAAGATGCCGGCGTTGCGCCCCCCGTAATTTCGTTTTTCAGTTCATCAAGGGTATAACCCACCGCCAGCTTGGCCGCCACTTTGGCTATGGGAAAGCCGGTGGCTTTCGACGCCAAAGCAGAAGAGCGCGACACCCGCGGGTTCATTTCGATAATCAGCATGCGCCCGTCTTTCGGGTTGACGGCAAACTGCACGTTGGAGCCGCCGGTGTCCACTCCGATTTCGCGCAGCACCTTGAGCGAGGCGTCGCGCATGATTTGGTATTCCTTGTCGGTGAGCGTCTGCGCGGGCGCCACGGTTATCGAATCTCCGGTATGCACGCCCATCGGGTCGAGGTTCTCGATGGAGCAGACAATAATGCAATTATCTTTCCTGTCGCGCACCACTTCCATTTCGAACTCTTTCCAGCCTATTACCGATTCCTCGATCAGCAGCTCTTTAGTAGGGGACGCTCCCAGGCCGCGCTCGCAAATAGCGAGGAATTCTTCGCGGTTGTAGGCGATGCCTCCACCCGTCCCGCCCAGCGTGAAAGATGGACGAATCACTGTCGGAAACCCAACCATCGCCTGCACCTGCAGCGCTTCCTCCACGCTGTGGGCGAGAGCGGAACGCGGCGAGGCGAGCCCGATTTTGGTCATGGCGAGCTTGAATTTCTCCCGGTCTTCCGCCTTGTCAATTGCTTCGCGCGAAGCGCCGATCATTTCCACACCGTGTTTTTCCAGCACCCCGTGCCTGGCAAGATCGAGTGCGCAGTTCAACGCCGTCTGTCCGCCCATGGTAGGCAGCAGCGCATCGGGACGTTCGATAGCAATTATTTTTTCCAGCATCTGCCAGTTGATGGGCTCGATATAAGTGGCATCGGCCATTTCCGGGTCGGTCATAATGGTCGCAGGATTGGAATTCACCAGAATCACGCGGTAGCCTTCTTCCCTCAGCGCCTTGCACGCCTGAGCTCCGGAATAATCGAACTCACACGCCTGGCCGATGATGATGGGCCCGGCGCCGATGATCAGGATGTTTTTGATGTCGGTTCTTTTCGGCATCTTTTTAAACCGCCGATAAACGCCGATGAGCGCCAAATTCTGATTGAGCGGCTTTCAATCTGCATTTATTTGTGTTCATCTGCGGCCTCAACTTGTTTCTGTAGCATCAACTGAATAAAACGATCAAATAAAGGATCCACGTCGTGCGGTCCGGGGCTCGCCTCGGGATGCCCCTGGAAGCAGAAAGCCGGCTTGTCTGTGCGCGCAAGTCCCTGCAGGCTGCCGTCGAACAGCGATAGATGCGTGACGCGCAGATTTGGCGGCAAAGTCGCTGCATCCACTGCGAAGCCGTGGTTTTGGCTGGTAATCATGACGCGCCCGCTGTCCACATCCAGTACCGGATGATTCGCGCCGTGATGACCAAATTTCATTTTCACTGTCTTCGCCCCGCTCGCGAGCGCCAGCAACTGGTGGCCGAGGCAGATACCGAAAATGGGAGTGCCGGCGGCGAGGAATTCCCTGATAGCTTTGATGGCGTAATCGCATGGCTCGGGGTCACCTGGCCCATTGGAAAGGAAAATCCCGTCCGGCTTCATCGCCAAAGCATCGCGGGCGCTAGTCTGCGCCGGAAGCACCGTGACGCGGCAGGCTCTCCCGGCCAGTTTTCTCAATATGTTTTTCTTTATGCCGTAATCATAGGCGGCAACATGATACTTTGGCGCCTGCAACTTGCCGTAGCCCTGGCCTAGACTCCATTCACCTTCATTCCAGGCAAATGGCCGCTTGCAGCTTACAACCTTGGCAAGATCCATTCCGGCAAGGCCCGGAAAAGCTCGCGCCTGTTTGAATGCCTCCTGCTCGTCAACCTCGCCCGCCATGATGCAGCCGTTTTGCGCTCCTCTTTCGCGCAAAATGCGGGTGAGCTTGCGCGTATCTATCCCAGCGATAGCGACCACGCCTTGGCTGTTGAGATATTCGGAAAGAGTTTGCGCCTCGCGCCAGCTGCTGGAGGCCGGGGGCAGATCGCGGATCACCAGGCCGCTGGCAAACACGCGTTGCGACTCGGTATCTTCGGGGTTAACCCCGGTATTGCCGATATGCGGGTAAGTCAGCGTGATAATTTGTTTGCAATAGGAAGGATCGGTGAGGATTTCCTGATAGCCGGTGATCGCGGTATTGAAAACCACTTCACCAATGGCGACACCGTCGCAGCCTATCGCTGTGCCGCGAAAAATAGTGCCATCTGCGAGCGCGAGGATGGCAGGCTTCCGTTGCGGCACAAAAAACTCCCTACGGCAGGTGGATATACAAAGCGGGACGGGCTGTGCGCCCATCCCGCTCTGAAGCTGAAAGATTATACTCTATTGAAGGCTGGCCATCAATGCAGATTGCTAGCAAAGGCCCCGGCCACACCACGTTTGGAAACAACACACGAAGGACATCAAAATGTCACTCCGTACTTAAGTTCACTTATTGCGGCAGCCTGGCGCCGTCCCTGCCCCATCGTTTCGCGCGCCACGGGCCGGTGCCTACATCCTGCATATCGTAAGGTCTTGGCCTTCAACGAAGGCCAAGAACCTCCTGCATATCGTAGAGGCCGTTTTTCTTGTCTTTGAGAAAGCGTGCAGCGCGCAAAGCACCCATGGCAAATGTGGCACGGCTGCTAGCCTTGTGCGTAATTTCGATGCGTTCTCCGCTGCCTGCAAACAGCACGGTGTGGTCGCCGACGATGTCGCCGCCGCGCACCGAGGCAAAGCCGATGGTGGAAGGGGAACGCTCACCGGTTACCCCCTGCCTGCCATATACAGCGGATTGGGCGAGGTTCCAACCCTGGGTACTCGCAATGACCTCTCCCATGCGCAAGGCGGTGCCGGAAGGCGCATCGGTTTTATGACGGTGATGCGCTTCGATAATTTCGATGTCATAGCCCTGGTTCAGTGTTTTCGCCGCGGTCTCCAGGAGCTTGAACACCACATTTACGCCGGGACTCATGTTAGGCGCGAAGACGATGGCAATGTCTTTTGCAGCTGCGCTGATTTTCTGTTTCTGCTGCGGTGTGAATCCGGTTGTGCCGATTACCATTTTCACGCCGCGGTTCCGGCACAGTTCCAAGTGCATCAGCGTGCCTTCGGGCCGGGTGAAATCTATGAACACATCAGTGCCTTTCAGCGCGCCCGCCACATCATCGCTGATTAAAACCCGGCACGGGCTGCCGCAAAGCTCTCCAACATCTTTTTTCAGGTACGGACTGCCGGAAATATCAAGCGCAGCATGCAGGCGCAAATCTTCCGCCTGCAGCACCGCTTCAACCAGCGCGCGGCCCATCCTGCCGGAACTGCCGGCAATTGCTATATTAAGTTTGGTCATGATGATTGTCGCTCAGTGTGACCTTGCGAGGCTCCCGGATATTGTTAAAAACTTCTGTTTCCTCCATCCTGGATGCCTTAAGGTTTAGCCGCGTCGGATTTGGCTGCCTCAGGTTTCACCGCATCGGAGTTGGCTGCCTCAGATTTCGCGTCCTTGCCCGCCTGCGTAGTCTGCTGTTCCACCGGCGTGTATGTTGCCTCCCCTTCACTGCTGCTCACGCCGATTAAGCGCTTAAAGCGTTGCCACGTGCTGCCCTGCGCGCTGCTACTTGTTACAGTTTCGCCCGGCTCGATGTCCTCGGCAGCAGCCCTTTTCTCTTTATCCTTGTCATCATCTAGGCCCAGAATCTGTTTCATAACCTTCATGAAGGACAAGCTGCTGATTTTGGGAGTGGTGCTGACCTCCGTGGTCACGGGCGGAGCCGGATCATCGCCTTCTTTTTCCTTGAAACCGATTAAGCGCGTAAAGCGCTCGCCAACGCTGCGCTTGGGCGGAGGAGCGCGATCGGCGGTTATCACCGTATTGGTGGGAGGTTCAGCTTCCTCTTGCTGCGCTTCAGGTTGTTCCTCAGGTTTTTCCTCGACTTTCGACAGCTGTGTGTCTTCGTCCTTCTTGCCAAAGCCAAACAGCCGCTTGAGGCGCTCGCCAAAGCTTTTTGCGGGTTGTTCCGCTTGGGGTTGTTCCGCTCGGGTTTGTTCGGTTACTGGCTTTGCCGCCTCCACTGCCTCAGGTTTTTTTTCAAATTTCACCTCCTGCGTTTCGGAAAGCGGTACAGGCTGCGCCTTGGGCTTTTCATCGACTTTGGACTGTTGTGTTTCTTCGTCCTTCTTACCAAAGCCAAACAGCCGCATGAAGCGCTCGCCTAAGCTCCTCTTGGGTTGTTCCGCTTGGACTTGTTCGGTTATCGGCACTGCCGCATCTACCGCAGGCGGCGGGGCTGGCGGTGGGGTAGGCTGCGTGGCGCCAAGATCACTTTCCACATGCGTCAGATCCAGCAACGCGGGCGGTTGAGACGGGCTCGGTTGTTTCGGAGACAGCGCTAATGCGGTAACAGCTATCGGCGCGAGAGTGTTCGTGCCTGCCACATTATTGTTTGGCGCAAGCACAGTACCCTCCACTGCCTTCAGCTTGTCTCCTTCAAATAGCACCGTGAGCCTGCTGTGCTCAATAAGTTCGCCATCTTTTCTGAAGCGATAAACATAATCCCAGCGGTCGGCGTGAAACGGATCCGAAACCAGCGGCGTGCCCAGCGCAAAGCGTACCTGGGATTTGGTCATCCCGGGTTTAACCTTGCTCAGCATGTTCTCGGTCACCACATTGCCCTGCTGCACGTCCATCTTGTGCGGCGTGTACAAAACACTGGGCGAGCAGGCCGTCAGAAATAACACGAGGAAGACAAACCTGAAGCGCATGAATGTTACCGTTTTGCCATTAAACGCTATATGATAACCTAGATTTTTACCCATCGTCAGGGCGATCATGAGCTCACCGAACGACCTCAAAACCATCGGGCTCAAGGCTACGCTGCCGCGCCTCAAAATCCTCAATTTGTTCGAAAACAGCCCGGTACGCCATTTGACAGCGGAAGATGTCTATAAAGTTCTCCTCAATGAGGGCATGGACATCGGGCTGGCCACGGTTTACCGCGTGCTCACCCAGTTCGAGCAGGCAGGGTTATTAATACGCCATCATTTTGAAAGCGGCAAGGCGGTATTTGAATTAAACCAGGGCGGGCATCACGATCACCTGGTATGCATGCAATGCGGGCGGGTGGAAGAGTTTGTCGACGCCGAAATCGAACGCCGCCAAACCAAAATTGCCAAGGAGCGCGGCTTTACGATACACGAGCATTCGCTTCACATCTACGCCGACTGCACCAAACCGAACTGCCCATATAAGCCGTCTTGATGGAGGTGGGCTGCCGCGACCATGAGCGCCCCGCTCCATAAAGTTTCCTGCGGCAGCTCGCGCCCCTTCCCGCTCCACGCTACGCGAGTCCGAGTCCGGGACGCCCGCGACATGGCCAGCGAAGCTTGGGGTATCGTCAGTTGCCCGGGCTTGCTTCATGGGGGCATTCCAGAAACTATAATTCGCCCGTTGCAAAGCAGGCCATCTAGTGGTAAATGTAGCAAAGTACCTTCTCGTATACCTTTTTATTTTTGTCCTGAGGGTCTTAACAACACAATATAAGACAAAAATACCAATCGCTTGAAGTAGAAGCAAATGCTTGGTTTAGCCTGAATTAGTTTTCGCCTGGTCGCGGCTGATAGGGGCAGAATTCCCATGTACTCAATAGGGATCGTACGCAAAGCGCTGGCGGCCAGAATTGTTGTAGGCTTTCCTGGCTTAAGGCCGGCCAAACTGGTTGCATGCTCAACAAAGGAGGAAACATATGACAGCAAAATCGTGGATTACTTGGTTCGTTTCGCCTTTAATCGTGTTGTTCGCCGGATGCGCGGCTACAAGCACACCGGAGACAGCTACATATCCGGACTCCCAGAAAGCACAGATTACGGTCCTCTACGACGCGTTTGGCAAACC
>DATHDD010000162.1:0-6408 GCA_035319205.1 Burkholderiales bacterium
AGTGGTCAGCCTTGTCATCATGGGAGCGCTGGTAATTGCCCGGCGCTACATCGGCACGGGGGATTGATGCAATGGAGCGCGTGCTTGGCTCATTCTTCCTTATAGGCATCGGCGCACTTTTGCTCGTGGTTGCTTGGCGCGGCTACGTATCGGGCGAATTGCGCGCAGGCGTCGCCTACTTTCGGCCCTACCGTCCCAACCGCAATGACAACCCGGTCGCCTTCCACTTTTATCTCATACTTTATTTTTGCAGCGGCATGGCATTGACGGTGTGGGGCATCCTCGCTTTATTTGGCGGCGCGCCGGCATTAAAGTTGCGCTGAATCCCTTACCTTGTGGCCAACAGGAAATCATTGTGCAGTCAGCCAAGCCTGCCCCGTTCTAACATTGCAGGTTGGCTAAAACTGGTAGGCGACGGAGATTCCCAGCAGGTAAGTCCGGCCTGGCGAGGGCTCGAAATAGCGCCCGTTGGCTTCGTTAACGATTACTGATCCGACGTACTGGTGATCCAAGATATTATCGACCCGCACAAACTCACTCAATACCAGCCTGCTCATCTCCTGCTTGAATATAGTGCGCCAGCTCGCGACCCCATATCCATTGGCGTATTGCGTGTTGGTATCGTTGGCATAGAACAGGCTGGAGGCGCGAAACTCCAGCGCAGTTGAAAAGCTGCCGTTGAAAGTGCCCCAGCCGAACTCGCTGTAGAGGAGGTTGCGCGGCACTCCAGGGATGCGGTTGCCCGACGGGACCTGGACGGTGTTGATGTTCGGGAAAACACAGGGGGTCACCGGCTGACAGGTCAGAAATGATGAGTCAAAGTTCGCCTTCAAATAAGTATAGGAGAGCAGGGCGGTGAAGCCCATCGGCAGATGGCTATCCAAGCCGACCTCGATTCCCTCCCGGCTCGCCTGATCCACGTTCTGGTATACAGTCCGACCGCCGGAATTCTGCAGTACCGTCAGTTCGTCCTGCGTATCTATCTTGAACAAAGCCAGGTTCAGACGGGTATATGGGCCAAGAAACGCTTTGGCGCCGAGTTCGTAGTTATTGCTTGTGGAGGGCTGAAGTGCAAAATTGAGGCCCGCGCCATTCAGCTTATAAGCCAGTTCGTTAAAGGTTGGGGTCTCGAATCCTTTGCCGTAGTTTGCGTATATGTTCAGGGTGGGTAGCGCCTTGAACATGATTCCAACTACCGGGGTGGTTTTGCTATACGCGACTGAACCACTGTCGTTGCCGTTGCTCAGAAAATTGTCATCGGAATTAAACGGAACCCGGCTGTGGCGCACTCCGGCAAGCACCAACCAGCGCTCTACCGGCTCCCATTCACCCTGGATATATTGATCAAAATCGAATACGGTGTCCTCTTCATCGCGGCGCAGATTTCCGGCTACCCCCAACGCCGTGGGGTTGGCAGGGGGGCCGGTGAAATTGTTGAAGCCTTCACGATGGTCCTGCATGTAGTCGTAGTTAATTCCCGCAGTGATGGTGAGTGGGCGTGAGGCGAGTTGCATTTTTCGGCTCCATTGAACGTCCGCGCCGTAAAACTGCCTGCCCAAATCCACTACTCCGCCAGAGCTACTGGGAGGGATCTGCGCTGCCGGCGTGATAGCCTGGAATTGGGTCACATGGCGAGACCCGATATAACCCAGCATGTGGATCGCATCTTGGTCTGTGAGCTTCTTGTCCCACACCAGCCCACCCTGTATGTTGGAAAAGCTCTTGCGCGTATTGAACAACACCGCATTGGTTCCAGCCTGTTCGGGATTCTGCATGACTTGGGCCTTCGTCAGTCCGAGCGGATCCAGCGCCACGGGGGTATTGATATAGTTGGCTACCAGAGTCAGCGTGGAGTCATCGCCGACGGCAACTTTCGTTTTGGCGTTGAAGAGGTCCCGGGTCGCGGAACTGTGATCACGGAAACCGTCAGTCGAAAATTGGGAAATATCGAACATGTAGTTCGCCGGCCCGCCCTGGCCGCCCGCCGTTAATCCCAAGCGCCAGGAGTCGAAGCTGCCAAACTCCACGTTCGGTGTGACGGTACGCTGTTGCGGTCCGTCCTCTGTAAAAATTTGAATTACGCCGCCTGAGGAATTGCCATACAACGCCGAAAACGGGCCGCGCAGGACCTCGATGTTGCGGGCAGACCCCAAGTCAAAATTGGATACCTGCCCCTGGCCATCTGGCATGGTGGCAGGGATGCCATCCATGTAAAGCCGTATACCGCGCACGCCGAAAGTGGAACGAGCACCGAAGCCTCGAATCGATATCTGCAGGTCTTGGGCATAGTTCTGCCGGTTGTTCGCCACCACCCCGGGAACGGTCACCAAGCTCTCCGATAAATTGACTTTAGCCTGTCCGTCCTGAATCCGACTCTGGTCTATTGAATCAATCGACGCAGGTACGTCGAAACTCCGCTGTTCGACGCGCGTGGCGGTGACGACGACGGGGGATAGTTCGATATTCGAGTCTGAAGACTGTTGCTCACCCTCAGCCGCGCCCGATCCAATAACCGTGAAGAACAGGACAAGGGATAATGCGACTAGGCATCGCGTATAACGCGTCTTTTTGTAAATAATTCCTCCCCGAGAGAGATCGACCCGCTAATAGCTACTGTTGCTTTGCTTGCATCGGCACAACCCGCCATTTGCCACAGTGATGTAGCCATTCTTGAAGATCCGGAAGGAGGTGAAATTTGATTTAGATCAAATAAAGTGCAAATGGCATGACCTAAGGTTTCAAATTCATGAAGTTCATGAGCCAAGTACACGTGAATAATTTACAAATAAATAAAAAAACCGCCTAGACCAACTCCTTTCCAAGTTGGAAATACCCTTTCTGAAAGAATCAGGCACGCCGATGTCGGGCTAGGTACAGATCGAGTCAGCCGGTTTGAGAGGCGTGCCTGCTACGGGTGCAAACCCGGCACTGATCCGTGGAGTCGCAAAGGTCATAAATATCAAAAGCGCAGACTGGAAAATGTTGTGAGGATTTGGTTTAATGCAATGCTATAATCACCGCAACAATTAATAATCAGCATAAACATGTTCAAAGTCCTGCAGTTCAACATGCAGTTCGGGCAGATGTGGGATGATGCCTATCCCGACCACGCTCCCGTCAATCTCGACCTCACCATCGCGGAAATTCGCAGCCATGACGCAGACATCGTGCTGCTGCAGGAGGTGGAGCAGGTGACGCCCCTTGGCGTGCAGCACAACCCTCCGCCCAATTACACGAAGCTGCGCGCAGCACTCAAAGGCTACGATGGATACTTCTCGTGGAGAAAGATAGATCCGCGCGAGCTGCCTTTCGGCATTGGCCTGGCCATTTTCTCGAAGACGCCGTTACGCGACACCCTGTCGCATGACCTACCGTCGCCGGCGATCGAGTTTGAATTTCACGGCCAAAAAAGAACGCCTACCGACCGCCTGCTGCTTGGCGCAAGCACGACGCTCGCCGGACGCGACCTCAGGATCTTTAATACGCACCTGCTGGCGTTTTTCATGCTCAGTCCGACCGCCGAGGAGGAAGACGGTCAGCGCCAGATCGTAGTCGAGCAGTTGCGCGCATCGAAGGGACCCACGCTGCTCGGTGGCGATTTCAATGTCAGCAAGCATGAATCATTAGTGCGGCAATTTGCAGATGCCGGTTACAAGACGGTGCAAACGGATAAAGTTACCTGGCGCCGGCGCCCTTACGTGCTCGACCATATTTTTTACAGCCGACACTTGCGCCCGGTGCGTCACGAAGTGAAGCCGACCCCGGCTTCAGACCACCATATACTCGTGTCGGAATTCGAGTTTGTGGATTGAATGGAGTTTATAACGTAACGCAGCCGGAGCTAGTGTCTTGCTCCCCGGCCGCGACACTCGGGCTGAAAAACTCTTGCAGCCCGAGGGTATACCTAAATGCTAGCGGTCGCTCTTGCCCCGATCATGGTCTTTGCGATCGCGATCACAACCGCGGTAACCCTCATGTTCATGCTCGGGACGGCAAGCCTTAGCTGCATCCTTATTCTGAGCCTGCGCGACGCAGCTCCTGGCCTTTTGAAGTGCCGCAATCCTCTGATCCATGCGTTCCAGCATGCGTTGCTTATTCTCCTGGAAATTCTGGGCTTGATCGCCTTTTTGCGGATTTTGCGTTTGTGCCTGATCAGCAAGTGAGGTGGCGGATACAAGCATTGCGAGTACAGCTAATAGGACATACTTCATGATCATCTCCTTGTGTGAAATAATTTCAATTGGGCAGCCTTCAGATCGGTACTTAATATTGACCTTCATAGATTACTACTTCTTGTCAAAAGCAAGACCTGCTTTTACTTCTTCAATCGCCTGTTGGGTCAACTGAAGTGCTTTCGCTCGATGACCGCCAAAGTCATGTGCTGCATGTTCCAAGTCTTCTTTGGCGCGTTCCAGCGCATGCAGCGCGCGCTTCATTTCTGGGTGACGCTCCCCTTTCTCCGGCTTGGCAGGTGTCGTAGCCGTAGTTTGCGCCACCTGATCGACAGCGAAAGCGGCTGGCAAAAGCAACAGCGAAAGCCCGAATGCGATGCCTAGTGCAAATAAGATATGTTTCAACATTTTTATCTCCTGAAAATTGTCAATAGATTTGCCTATCTTCCGGCGCATTATTACGCACCAGTACAATTAACGGGTTGGAGACGTTTGGGTTGACAGGTTAACCCGCTTTTGGCGCACCTATTCGCGCGTAGCGCGGTGGTGCAGCGTCAACCTCCAGAGCGAGATAGGACGAGAGTGCAGGCGCGGCGGCCAAGGCGTCCTTTTAGCACAAATCGATCGCCGTCGTAGTGCCCCTCGAAGTAAGCGGGAAATTCTTTGCCGCGATGGCGCTCTGCTCCGGATATGACGTTGCCGGCGAGCACGATGCTGTCATCGTCCCCCGGCTTGCCGTGAACCATCATGTAACCCGGCTCTCCGGGCTTGCCGTGGCTCACGATCATCTCGCCACCGGACACGGTGAATTTCCAGCTTCGCACTTGCGACGGAAACTCCTCGAATGGCTCGCAGGAACGTGTCGCAGTCCAACTGCCGTCGTAAAGCGACGCTGCGGACGGTTTAGGCGCGACGGCAGGTGCGGGCGGGACTGCCGCAACAACGGGTTCGGTAGTTCCATGTGCGGGTCCGGTGGCTTTCGGCAGTTGTTCCTGTTTCAATTTTGCTGCTGCAAGTTCGGCATCTGCCTTGCGCCGTATCGCTTCCGCATCCGCGCGCGCACTTGCAAGCTCGGCTTCCGCTCTGGCTTTCATCTCGGATGCGCGCTGTTCTTCAAGCTGGCGTTTAGCCTCTGCTGAAGCCGCCGATTCGGTTTCCGCCCGGTGTTTTGCTTCTTCGGCTTCACCCTGGACCCTGGCAAGCTCGGCTTCGACTTTTGCCCGCTCTTCATCCGCCGGTTTCGCGGGCGTGAACCATCCTGCTTGCCATGCAATCAATGCCGCGATGATTGCGGCAGACGTTACGCCGATTGCCCATGCGCCGGGGGAGAAGACAGTTTTTGGCGCAGTGGGCGCAATCGGTTTTACCGGTGCGGTTCCGGAGAGCTTGTAGACGTGAATCGGCCGGCTGATGTTCTTGAGTTCGCGGTTGCCGATGTCGATAAATCCAAGATTGAGCTTGCCGGTGATTTGATCGTAGACGGACGATGAGATGCACACGCCACCTGGATCGGCAATGCTCTCCAGGCGCGCCGCTACGTTCAGGCCATCGCCATGCAGGTCGTCGCCTGAAACCATGACGTCGCCGAGGTTGACGCCGATGCGGAACAGCATTTGCTCGTCTTCAGGCAGCGAGTTGTTGCGAGTCTTGAGCGCATCCTGGATTTCGACCGCGCAGCGCACCGCCTCGACCGCGCTCTCAAATTCGGCGAGCACGCTGTCGCCTGCGGTGTTAACAATGCGGCCCTCGTGCAGCGCGATGATTCCGTCTATGACGGCGCGGTGCCCGGCGAGCACACGCAGGGTTCCTTCCTCGTCGGCGCCCATCATGCGGCTGTAGCCGTAAGCATCTGCCGCGAGGATTGCAGCGAGTTTGCGTTTAACGTTTGCAGTCATGGTGGCACACGCTTCAAGTTATCCCAGTATCGTTACCCTTTAACACATACCTTGGGGCGGAGAAAAGCCACGCGCCGCGCGAGCCCGGCGCGCTCCGTCGCCTCGGCGACGAGATTGACGTCCTTATAGGCGCCCGGCGCCTCTTCGGCAACCCCCCGCATGGAACGGGTGCGGATCAGGATGCCTTCGCGCGCCAGCTCATCCACCAGCTGCCGGCCGCGCCATTGCTTGAGAGCCTGGTGCCGGCTCATGGCGCGCCCTGCGCCGTGGCTCGCAGAAGAAAAAGCGCGGCGCTCGCTTTCCGCGGTTCCGGCAAGAATGTAAGAACCTGTTCCCATGCT
>DATHDD010000163.1:0-14718 GCA_035319205.1 Burkholderiales bacterium
TGGAATGAAAGCCGCGCTTGATATTGTCGGCGCCGAGGCTCGGCCCCACGGTGCGTTCCTCGATGATTTCCATGGGTGCAGCCAAGGCACCCGCACGCAGCAGCAGAGCGATATCGCGCGCTTCCTCCACGCTCATGCGGCCACCGCTGATCTGTACCCTGCCCCCGCCGATCTCGGTACGGATCACAGGCGCTGTCACCACTTCGCCTTTGCCTTTTTCAATAAGCAAAATCGCCATTCGTTTGCCAACATTTTCGCGGGTCACAAGCTGGAAAATGCGAGCGCCGGAGCCATCCAGCGTAATATGCACCGCAGGTTCTCCAGTCTGCCCGTCGTAGCCAGGCTGGGCATCGCTGATGCGCTCGCCTGTCAGCACCACATTCTTCTTCACCAGAACCGGAATGCCGTTCCTTTCCTTGTAGAGCTCGGTACCAAAGGGTGGCTGTCCTTGCGCCGCCGCTTGCAGCGAAATCGGATCCGAGTGCTCTTCATCCACCATGCGTACTTCCAGAGTCGCGGTGCGTCCAAGTATGTCCTTTGCTTTTGCCGTGTCCTGCACGCCGGGCAATTGCACCACTACGCGGTCGGCGCCCTGCTGCTGGATAATCGGCTCAGCCACGCCGAGCTCATTTACGCGGTTGCGCAGCGTGGTGACATTCTGTTGCAGCGAGAATTCTTGAACTCTGGTCTGCGCCGGAGGTGTTAATGTGGCGGTGAGTTTTGGTTCTCCATCGTCAACTTCTTTCAGCGCCAGGTCGGGAAAGTTTTTGCTGATTTCGGCGAGCCCTTTGGAGCGGGATTCAACGTCCCTGAATTTGGCTGTGACCACCTGACCTTCGCGGGTAATGCCGGTGTAGGGAATTTTTTTCTCGCGCAGGCTGGTACGTATATCGTTGCTATAGCGTTCCGTCGCCTTGTCGAGCGCGGCTTTCATGTCCACTTGCAGCAGGAAATATACGCCGCCGCGCAGATCCAGACCCAGGTACATGGGAAGTGCGCCGATATTGGAGAGCCATTGCGGGGAACTCGACAGCAGGTTAAGCGCAATTATATAGTCATCACCCAGCTGGGATTGCAGCACATCCTTGGCTTTGAGCTGGGTATCGGTGTCTGCAAAACGGACTTTGATGCTGCTCACATCAAGAACAGCGCCTTGCGAGCTGATGTTAGCCTTAGCAAGCTCGCCTTCCACCCGCTGCAACAGGCCAATATTCACTTTTAGCGCCGATTTTGCAGGCAGTATCTGCACCGCGGGAACTTCGCCGAACAGATTAGGCAGCGCGTAGATGAAGCCTAGCAGCAGCGCAAAACCGATAAGAATGTTTTTCCAGACAGGATAACGGTTCATTTTAAATGCGTGAAACGTGAAGGATGAAACTGAAAAGCAAACCTTGTCCGGTTCTACGTCTCACGTTTACTGGTCACTCTATGCTTTTAATGGTGCCCTTTGGCAGCAGGGTCTGTATCGCTGCTTTCTGCACCTGAATTTCTACGTTCTCGGCCACTTCCAGCGTTACATAGTTGCCGCCGACCCGGGTAATCCTGCCCAGCACCCCACCCCCGGTTATGACCTCATCGCCCTTTTGCAGCGCTTCCGTCATCGCCTTGTGTTCCTTGGCGCGCTTCATTTGCGGACGTATCATCAAAAAATACAGCAGTACAAACAACAACACCAGAGGCATCAGCCCGATCCAGTCCATTCCTTGCTGCGCAGGCGCCGTGGTTTGCGCAAGAGCTTCTTTGATCAGCACGTTCACTCCCGGGTTTCAAATAAAGGCGCTATTTTAGCACGCTGCGGCGCGCATGCTTGAACTCCTCCACAAAATCGGCAAGGCGTTCTGCTGAAATGGCACTGCGCAACCCGCGCATTAATTCCAAGTAGTAGTACAGATTGTGGATGGTATTAAGTCGTGCCCCGAGAATTTCATTTACCCGCTGCAGGTGATGCAGATAAGCACGGGTGAAATGCCTGCAGGTATAACAGCTGCAGTTCTCATCAAGCGGTCGCACATCGTCGCGGTATTGAGCGTTTCTCAATTTTATTGTGCCGTGACGGGTAAAAATCCACCCATTCCGGGCATTGCGTGTCGGCAGCACGCAATCGAACAGGTCCATGCCCTGCCCCACCGCGTAGACAATATCCTCAGGCGTACCCACCCCCATCAGATAGCGTGGCCTGTCCTGGGGCAATTGCGAGGCGATGTGCGTGAGAATGCGCTGCATGTCGCGCTTTGGCTCGCCCACCGACAGCCCGCCGATGGCATAGCCATCAAATCCGATATCAAGCAAACCCCGCAGCGATTCCTCGCGCAAATGTTCGTGCATGCCGCCTTGCACAATGCCGAAAAGCGCGTTGCGGTTGCTCTCATGGGCGCGCTTTGAGCGTTCCGCCCAGCGCAAGGAAAGCTGCATTGAGTTACGCGCTGTTTTTTCGTCCGCAGGGTAAGGCGTACATTCGTCGAACACCATGGCGATATCCGCATTCAACACGCGCTGGATGCGCATCGCCTCTTCAGGCGAGAGAAAGCAGCGGTCGCCGTTTACCGGCGACTGGAACTGCACGCCTTCCTCCCCCACTTTGCGCAAGTTGCCAAGGCTGAACACCTGGTACCCGCCGGAATCGGTGAGCAGCGGCCCCTCCCAGGCCATGAAGCGGTGCAGGCCGCCATGCGCTTCGATGACTTCAAGCCCCGGTCGCAGCCATAAATGAAAGGTATTGCCGAGCACGATCTCGGCACCGATTTGCTTTAGCTCGACTGGGCTCATTGCTTTCACAGTGCCGTAAGTGCCGACCGGCATGAACGCGGGCGTAGCCACTGTGCCGTGATCAAGCTCGAGCGTCCCGCAACGCGCTTCGCCCGAGGTATGTTGAATCGCGAATTTCATTCTCGCTTCTTTCACGACTGCCGCTCGATCAACATGGCATCGCCATAGCTGAAAAACCGATAGCGGCTCTCAACCGCATGGCGATAAGCGCGGCGTATGTTTTCCATCCCGCCGAACGCCGCAACCAGCATGAGCAATGTGGAGCGCGGCAAATGGAAATTGGTAAGGAGCCGTTCCACAATTTTGAACCGGTATCCGGGAGTGATAAAAATATCCGTCTCGCCGCAGCTAGCCTGCAATTTTCCGCTTGTTGCCGCCGTTTCCAGCGCACGCAGGCTGGTGCTGCCCACTGCCAGAACGCGCCCACCTTCCTGTTTTGCCATTTCAATCATGGCTACTGTCTCGGCGGGAAGGCTGTACCACTCCTTGTGCATTTTATGCTCGCCGATATTTTCCACGGACACCGGCTGGAAGGTTCCTGCACCAATATGCAAGGTCACAAAAGCTATCCTCACCCCCTGCTCTTGTAAATTGTCGAGCATCGCCGGGGCGAAATGCAAACCTGCGGTGGGCGCTGCCACCGCGCCTGGTTCGCGCGCAAACACCGTCTGATATCGCACTTCGTCGAGCTGTGAAGCGGGTCGCGAGATGTAGGGCGGCAGCGGCATCACGCCGCTACGCTCCAGCAGTTCCCGTACCGTGAATTTGCTATCAAAGCACAGCCTGTAGAATTCGCCTTGACGTTCTTCCACAATTGCCTGCAACTCCTCTGCCAGAAACAACTTAGTGCCCGGCCGGGACGCATGGCTGGCGCGCACCTGCGCAAGCGCATGATGGTCATCCAGAACCCGTTCGACCAGTATCTCAACTTTACCGCCGCTTTCTTTCTCCCCGAACAGACGGGCTTTAAGGACGCGGGTGTCATTGAACACCATCACATCGCCGGGTTTCAGGAATTGCGGCAAATCTGCAAACCGGCAGTCGCGCAAATTGCCGCTTGCGCCATCAAGATGTAGCAGGCGGCTTGCGCTGCGCTGCTCAACGGGAACCTGCGCAATCAGTTCCTGCGGCAAATCATAATCAAAGTCCTTGGTTTGCATTGCCGTTGCACTTGAACATTGACGAGAGAAATTCTTAAATCTTGCCGGAAAAATGTTTTTTAGTAGATAATCCCGAGTCCTTCAAAGCTCTGAACAAGTCCTGCTTGGGGGATGTGTTCAGGGAACCATCAGCCGGGATGGCGGAATCGGTAGACGCACGGGACTCAAAATCCCGCGGCCGCAAGGTCATGCGAGTTCGACTCTCGCTCCCGGCACCAATAAAAAAAGCGGCTGGCCAGCCGCTTTTTTTATTTCGCTGAAACTCAAGCTCGTTGCATCGGTATTTTGTGGCGTTGGTCAAGAATGCGATTATGCTCGTCCACGTAAATCAATTCGGGATGGTATTTTTGCATCTCCAGTTCCGAATAAATGGCATAAGCAGCGATAATCACAAGGTCACCCAGGCTTGCCTTGTGCGCTGCGGCACCATTAATTGAAATAATTCCCGAATCGCGTTCGGCGGGAATGGCGTAAGTTGTAAAGCGCTCGCCATTGGTGATGTTGTAAATATCAATTTGCTGGTATTCTCGAATGTCCGCCGCATCCATGAGCGTCTGATCAATCGCACAGGAACCCTCATAATGCAATTCGGCGTGCGTCACGCGCACGCGGTGCAACTTGGATTTGAGCATGGTTCTTTGCATGTTAGTGCCCTCCGCTAAAGGGTGGGTCAGTATAACTTACCTATTTTGTTATAAAAACTTCGAGGTTATCAATAAGCCTAATCTTTCCAAGCCAAGCTGCTCCCAGAACAACCAGAGCCTTATCAGTAGCTTGGGCGGGCTCCATAGTTAAGCTTTTCCGCACCGCAACATAGTCCACTCGCCAGCCGTGGCTGTCAAGTTTTTTTTCTGCCTTTTCTTGCAACTCGCCAAAGTCTCGTTCCCCGGATTCGATTTGCTCCTTTATATATACCAGTGTTTGGTAGAGGCGCGCCGCCTCAAGACGTTCGGCCGCGCTCAAGTAGCTGTTTCTTGAGCTTAAAGCCAGTCCATTGGCGTCGCGCGCAGTCTCTGCAGAAATGATTTCTATCGGCAAATTAAGTTCGCGAACCAGTTCACGGATGATGAAGAGCTGCTGGTAGTCCTTTTTACCGAATACCGCGGTTTGCGGCTGCACGATATTGAACAGCTTGAGCACGACGGTGGCGACTCCGCGAAAGTGCCCGGGACGGAATTTTCCGCACAACTCGTTTGCCACTGGCGGCAGATCCACCATCACCCGTTGCGGGACAGGATATAGCACATTTTCGTCCGGAGTGAACGCAATATCCACCTTGCAGCTCTTCAGCTTGGCACAGTCTTCTTCAAGGGTGCGCGGATACTGCGCGAAATCTTCAGTGGGGCCAAATTGCAGACGGTTCACAAAAATACTCGCCACCACGCAAGGCGCGTGCTGGCGTGCCAGCTTCATCAGCGTGAGATGCCCTTCGTGCAGATTACCCATGGTTGGGACAAAAGCGATTTTGCGCTCGCCTTCCAGCCTGGCGCGCAAGGCATCGATGGTGGAAACTACTTCCATGTTAAAACGAATGTTCAGGACCGGGGAATGATTTGGCTTTCACTTCCTTCACATAGGCTTCAACCGCATCTTGTACGCTGTTTCTACCCTGCAGGAAGTTTTTCACGAATTTCGGCTTCTTGCCGGGTGAAACATCCAGCATGTCGTGCAGCACCAGTACCTGGCCTGAACAATTCACGCCGGCGCCGATACCTATGGTGGGAATAGCAAGTTTCGCAGTTACTTGTTTCGCCAGAGCTGCAGGCACTGCCTCCAAAACCAGCATCCCGGCACCGGCCTGCTCCAGCATCTTCGCTTCAAGAATCAGCCGCCTTGACTGGCGGTCGCCTTTGCCCTGAACGCGGTAACCGCCGAGTTGATGCACCGACTGCGGAGTAAGACCGAGATGCCCGCATACCGGAATGCCGCGCTTGGTAAGAAAATCCACGCTTTCAACCACCGCCTCGCCTCCTTCAAGCTTGACCATGTGCGCACCCGCGGCCATGAGTTGTGCGGCGTTCTCGAAAGTTTGTTGCGGGCTCACCTGGAAAGTGCCGAACGGCAAATCTGCGACGATAAAGGCGCGCTTCGAGCCGCGCGCCACACAACGTGTGTGATAAGCCATCTCGGCGAGCGTCACTGGCAAAGTGGATTCGTGACCTTGCAGCACCATGCCCAGCGAATCACCGACGAGCAACACCTCCACTCCGGCGTTTTCCAGAAGACCCGCGAAGCTCGCATCGTAGCTGGTGAGCACAGCGATTTTCTCGCCGTCCTGCATCATTTTATGCAGTGTGTTCAGTGTGATCCGCATCTAGTTTCCCAGGCTGAAAAATTCACGACCGCCGCGCATTTGCTTTACGCGCTCCAACAATAAATCAAAATCCCCTGGCTCATCAACAAAATTGAGGTTGTCGCTGTTTACAATCAGCAGCGGGGACATATTGTAATGATAGAAAAACCGGCTGTAACTCTCGGCCAGCCGCGCCACATAATGTTCGGAAATATTTTTCTCGTACGCCTGACCACGCCGCCGCACGCGATCAATCAGCGTTTCCACCGATGCCTGCAGATAAATCACCAAGTCCGGGCGCGGCAATTGCGGCTGCAACTTCCGGTAGATGTCATGATAAAGGCGGAATTCATCGTCATTCAATGTAAGCTTGGCGAACAGCGGGTCCTTGTCGAGGATGAAATCGGCTATGGTCAGCCTGTTGAACATATCCATTTGCGACAGGCCCTGCAACTGAGTCACGCGGTGAAACAGGAAAAACAACTGTGTGGAAAGCGCGTAGCGCGGGATATCCTGATAAAACATGGGCAAAAAAGGATTAGCGTCTGGATTTTCAAGAAGCGGCTGGCCGTTGAAGCGCTCCGACAACAGTTGAGCCAGGCTGGTTTTCCCCACCCCAATCGGACCTTCGACAACTATATATCGGTACTTGTCGGGCAACATGATTCAGTCTTCCACCAATCTTTGCAGTCGTTGCCCTGTGCAGGCAGCAAGTAACTCGGCAACCGTCCCTATACCAGGGATCACGGCATCCTGCGCAATTTCATGCAGCGGAGACAATACGAACGCGCGCTGGTGCATGCGTGGGTGGGGAATAGACAAACCGTGCTCATGATGAATTAGTTCGCCGTATAACAGCAAATCCAGATCAAGCGTACGTGGCGCGTTGGGAAACTCGCGCCGCCGGCCGTGGCGCTGCTCGATTTCCAGGAGCGCCACAAGCAGCTCGCGCGGGGTAAGCGCGGTTTCGAGTTTGGCTACGGCATTGATAAAATCCGGTTGATTTACATTTCCGATCGGCGCGCTGCGGTAAAGTGAAGAACGCGCAATCAACTTGGTCTTAGGTAACGCATCCAGTTCGGCAAAAGCTTTGCGTATTTGCGTGAGCGGGCCCTCAAGATTGGCACCCAGAGCGATAAATACGGTTTGCCGCTTCATGACACAGCTCCCCCGCCATGATCCCCTGCGACGTTGCTCAGGGCCGGTTTTCTTCTGCCGCGGCGCCTGCGTCTTCTCGGCGTCACGTCAGCATGCAGCATGCTGCGGCGCTGTTCAGGATCGGCATTTTGAAATGCCGTCCACCAGTTTCCAAGTTCTGCATCCACTTCAGCGTCGTCACAACGCAGCAGCAGGAAATCGTATGCGGCGCGAAAGCGCGGATGTTCGAGCAGCCGGAATGCCCGCTTGCCCGAGCGGTTTAAAAAACGCGGTTGCAGCGACCAGATTTCCTTCATGACCGCGCTGAAACGCTTGGGGATGGCAAGCCTCTCCGCTTGCATGCGTATCACCTGATCCATCGCCTGATGCAGCGCCTGCACGGAATGGACCCCCCGGTTTTCAAGATTTTTCCACGTCGCCAGCACCTCATGCCACAGCATGGCAGCAAACAGGAAGCCGGGCGAGACCGGTTTATCCTGGCGGATGCGCTCGTCGGTATTCTTGAGCGCAAGCATCACGAAACCCTGACCAGGAGGTTTTTCAACTATGATGTCAAGCATGGGAAAAAGGCCGTGATGCAGGCCGTTTGCTAACAAAGCTTTGACGGATTCGACAGCATGCCCTGAAAGCAGGAGTTTCAACATCTCTTCGAAGAGTCGCGACGCCGGCACGTTTTGCAAAAGCGGCGCAAGCTTAGGGATTGGTGTGCGTGTTGCCGGCTCGATTTCCATGCTCAGTTTTGCAGCCAAACGCACCGCGCGCAGCATGCGCACCGGGTCTTCACGGTAGCGGCTCTCCGCATCGCCGATCATGCGCAGCCGCCGCGCCTTGAGATCGGCAAAGCCCCCCTGGTAATCCACGACTTCTTCGGTTGTCGGATCGTAGAACAGCGCATTGATGCTGAAATCGCGCCGTTCCGCATCCTGCTCCTGATCGCCGAAGACGTTGTCTCGCAGAATCCTGCCGTGAACATCCTGCTGCGCCACTTGCGTTTCGGAGTGCGGGCCGCGGAAGGTGGAAACCTCGACCGTCTCGTTCCCGTGCATCACATGCACAAGCCGGAAACGCCGCCCTATGATATGAGCACGACGGAACGCAGCGCGCACCTGATCCGGTGTGGCATCAGTGGCGACATCAAAATCCTTGGGCGCAAGGCCGAGCAGCATATCGCGCACCGCGCCGCCAACCACAAATGCGGCAAAACCTTTCTCCTTGAGAGTAATTATGGTTCTCAGCGCGCCCGGGCTGATTTGCTGCTTTTTAATGCCGTGTATATGGCGCGGAATAATCAGTGGAGCGCCAGGAAGCGAAGCTTGCTTGTTGAAGACACGGCGCAGAAGTCTGCGGATCATAAAGATTTAAGGAAAACGCTGTGGATTATACACTGCGCTCAATCCGCACTTGGGATAAAGTGCGCATCACGCCCTGCGCCGTATTCCCTCAATCCGCATTGATAGAGCGCCTCCAGGTTTTCGCACGTGAGAACTGCCGCGGCTGTACCGTTCACCGTATATCCCTGGTCATGCAGCAGCAGCACCTGGTCGCAATAGCGGGCAACCCACAGCATATCGTGCAACACCATCAGCACAGCTTTGCCCTGCTTTGCGGCAAGCTCGCGCAGCAGATTCATGGTCTGCAGCTGATGCCGTAAATCGAGATGCTGCAGCGGCTCGTCAAGCAGTAAATACACTGCGTCTTGCGTGAACAGCTGAGCCAGCCGCGCACGCTGACGCTCACCCCCGGAAAGCGAATTCATCTGCCGCTGTGCAAGCTCGGCCAGTTCCATTTTCTGCAATGCCTGCCATGCCAGCTCCTCGTCTTTAGCGCTCCAGCCGAATAGGGACGATACATGCGGATGCCGGCCCAGCAGCACGTATTCAAGCACGCTGCCCCAGAACCAGCTGTCTTCCTCTTGCAGCAGCACGCCTAGCGTCTGCCCGAGCTGTCTGCGCGTATAGCTTCCAAGCTGGCGGCCGTCAAGCGCAATGCGTCCGCGCGCAGGTTCATGCAAACCGCTGAGCGCTTGCAGCAAGGTGGTTTTGCCGCTGCCATTCTGGCCCAATATCCCCCAGCATTTTCCAGGCAAGATTTCCAGGCTTAAATCGCTGCAAAGCAGTTTGCCGGGATAGCACAGATGAAGGTTCTCGCAGCTTAACATCAGCGTTTCCTCGAGAGCAGCAGCAACATAACCGGCACGCCGAGCAAAGCGGTCAAAACGCCCACCGGCAATTGATTGGGCGCCCATAGCGTGCGCGACAGCGTGTCCGCCACGGTGAGCAAACTCCCGCCAAGCAGGACTACCATCGGCAAAAGCCAGCGGTGGTCTGTAACTCCGAGCAGCCTCACCAAATGCGGGATGATCAATCCGACAAAGCCTATGGTGCCGCCCAGCATGACTGCGCACACTGTGGCCAGCGCCGCGCAGAAATAAATCCCCATCTGCAGCGGCAACACTGCAACACCAAGGGTTTTGGCTTTGAGCTGCCCGAGGCTTAATACATTGAGGCTGCCTGCCTGCCACTGGCTCAGCACTGTAAGCAGAAGCAGCAATGCGAGAGCAGGCAAAATGTTCTCGGCGTGCGACAAATCGCCCATTAGCCAGAACAGCATGCCGCGCAGCTCGGGAGCAGGCGCCAGCACCAGAAGCAGGCTTATCAGCGCGCTGCAGCCCGCCGAGAGCACCACGCCTGTCAACAACAGCCGGTGCACGTTCCAGCTGCCTGAGCGGACACTCAAGCCAAACACCACCGTGATTGCAGCAAGCGCTCCCAGCAGCGCGGAGAAATTCACCGCGCCCCAGCTCAAGCCCAGCAGTATCGCGGCAAGCGCGCCCACCCCAGCGCCGCCGGAAATGCCCAGAATATAAGGATCAGCCAGGGGGTTGCGCAGCAGGACCTGAAGGTAAGTGCCGGCGAGTGCAAGCAGCGCTCCGCAAACAAATGCCCCCGCGCTTCGCGGCATGCGCAATTGCCAGATGACGTCATGCTCAAGACCGTGCGTGTTGACCAGCAAAGCATTAAAAACTTGAGCCGCTGTCAAATCAAGGCTGCCGAAAAGCAGGCTTGCAAACAGGGTTAAAAGCGCAACCATCAGCAGCACTGCGAGCAATAAAGTACGGGGCATGGATAGGGTTACTGGAATCTACCGCAGGCTGATGACCTGCCAGTTATTTTTCCGGGCATGCGCTTGCAACGTCTCATCGGGGTCCACTGCGACTGGATGGGTCACCCGTTCGAGCAAGGGCAAATCATTCAGCGAATCACTGAAAAACCAGCTTTCTTCGAAACTTGGTAATTGCATCTTCTGTTCCCGCAGCCAGTTCTCGAGGCAGATCACCTTGCCTGCGCGGAAACAGGGGGTACCCAAAACTTTGCCGGTAAACTCCGTATCTTTCTCTTCCGGCTCAGTCGCAATCAGGTGCTCGACTCCGAACTCTCTGGCAATCGGCGCGGTGACGAAACGATTGGTCGCGGTAATGATTGCGGTTAAATCACCGTCTTCGATACGGCTTTGCACCAACGTGCGCGCTTTCCTGCTGATAATCGGCAGTATCCGGATTTGCATGAACTCGGCAAGCCAGGAATCGAGCTCGCATCGCGGGTGGCGCGAAAGGGGTTTCAGCTGAAAATCCAGAAAAGCGTGGATATCCAGGGTACCGGCGCGATATTGGTCGTAAAAACCGCGGTTCTTTGCTTCGTAGACCTCGCGGTCCAGCACCTTTTTGTCGATCAGGAATTGTGCCCACTCAAAATCGCTGTCACCGGCAAGAAGCGTGTTATCGAGGTCAAAAAGAGCTAGTCTCACTCTCCCCCCGGAAACAATTGTGCCTGCATGATTTCCCGCAACAGCGGCAAGGTCACCGGCCGCTTGGTTCGCAAGGAGTAATTATCCAGCGCATTGAGCACCGCCAAAAGCGAGGGCATGTCGCGCCGCCCATGGCGCAACAGATAATCTGCCGCATCCTGCGGCAGCTCGAAACCGCGGTTTTTGGCATGGGTTTTCAGGGCCTGCATTTTTTCTTCATCATTCAGGCCTTTCACCTGAAACACCAGCCCCCAGCCCAGACGCGTGACTAAATCCTCGCGCAGCTTGAGCTGCGCCGGCGGCGTAGCGCCGCTCACCAGCAGCACGCCCGGCCCTTCGCGGATATGGTTGTATAGATTGAATAGGGCGATTTGCGAATTGCCGCTCAAACGCTCCACGTCATCCATCGCCAGCGCATCGGGCAGTTCAGTCGCGGAAGCGATTTCACTGTCCTGGCTGCAGCAGATATAAGAAGCGCTCAAATGCTGCCGCCTGAACGCATCCACCATGGCTTTAAGCAGGTGGCTGCGCCCCGAGCCGGGACTTCCCCAAACATAAACGAATCGCTCTTGAGGTTTGGGTGCCAGCATATCGCGCAGTACCTGAATGAGCTCCGTATTTCTGCCGATTACAAAATTATCCAGCGTGGGCTGGGCTGGCAAGGATAAATCCAGCACCAATTGATTATGCATGATTAAGTTTGAAAATACAGGACGAGCACAGCAGTATATAGCCCATCTCCAACACTTTGCCACACCAGGGAGAAGGCAGCTCGCGCGGTGGCAGCCGCCAGTGCAAGCCGCCTAAAGATTACGAATATCGTCGGAGCGTTTGGCATCCATTTCAGGTAAAATTTGTCGTTCTTAAGCCTGCTCCACTTTATCTTGAACAAGGCGATAACTCAACTTGAGCCAAACTGACGCTCCTAAAACCCAGCTCTCCTATCTTGATGCCGGAGTGGATATTGGTGCCGGTGACCGGCTGGTGGAGAATATCAAGCCACTTGCCCAAAAAACCCTGCGACCGGAAGTGCTGGCAGGCATCGGCGGTTTTGGCGCGTTGTTTGAAATTTCCAAAAAATACCGTGACCCGGTTCTGGTTTCCGGCAGCGACGGCGTAGGCACCAAGCTCAAGCTAGCTTTCCAGCTCAACAAACATGATACCGTGGGCATTGATCTGGTGGCGATGAGCATCAATGATATCCTGGTGCTGGGTGCGGAGCCGTTATTTTTTCTCGATTACTTTGCCTGCAGCAAGCTCGATGTGGCTACCGCGACCCAAGTAATTCAAGGCATCGCCAAAGGCTGTGAACTCGCGGGCTGTGCGCTGATTGGAGGCGAGACTGCGGAAATGCCGGGTTTTTATGCAGCCGGCGAATACGACCTTGCGGGATTCGCGGTCGGCGTGGTGGAAAAAGACAGAATCATCACCGGTCGTACTATCGCCGAGGGGGACGCGGTGCTGGGGCTGGCGTCCAGCGGTGCGCATTCCAACGGCTATTCGCTGATCCGCAAAATTATTGAGATGAGCGGAGCGAGTCTTTCTTCCGATTTCCACGGCAAAAGTTTGGGTGAGGCCTTGCTTGCGCCGACGCGCATTTACGTGCAAGCACTGCGCGAGCTGATGCAACACCTGCCGGTGAAAGGCATGGCACATATTACCGGCGGAGGGCTGTTGGAAAATATCCCGCGCATACTTCCTGATAACCTGTGCGCGGTATTGCAACGCTCGGCATGGGATACACCACCACTCTTTGAATGGCTGCAGGTCCAAGGCAATGTCACCGAGCACGAAATGAACCGTACGTTCAACTGCGGCATCGGCATGGTTGTAGTGGTAAGCCCGGAGTATTCACAACAAGCGCAAAAACTCTTGCGCGCCAGCGGAGAACAGGTTTGGCGCATAGGTGAAATCAAGGAACGCGCCAAGGGCGGGCCGCAAACCGTGGTGTCATGAAATCCATCGTCGTTCTCATTTCCGGTCGCGGCAGCAATCTTGAGGCGATATTGAAAGCGCGGCTTCCTGCCAAAGTAGCCGCCGTCATCAGCAATAATCCGCAAGCCAAAGGATTGGCAATTGCCCGTGCGCACGGCATAGAAGCGCTGGCGCTCGACCGCAAGCAGTTTGCCAGCCGCGAAGCGTTCGATGCCGAGCTTGCTTCGCGCATCGCTGTGTTCAAGCCCGATTTAATAGCGCTCGCGGGTTTCATGCTCATCCTCGGCGATGAATTTGTGGAGCGCTTCGCCAACCGCATAATCAATATTCATCCATCGCTGCTACCCGCTTTTCCCGGGCTCGACACCCACGCCCGGGCCCTGCAGGTGGGAGTAAAAATCCACGGCTGCACCGTGCACTTTGTCACTTCCAAGCTCGACTATGGACCCATCATCATCCAGGCTGCGGTGCCGGTGCTCGCTGCGGACAACGAAGCCACTCTTGCTGCACGGGTGCTGAAACAGGAACACCGGATTTACCCACAAGCCATCCGCTGGTTCGTGGAGGACCGGCTAGTCATCGAAAAGCGCGGCGTGCGCGTTATAGGAGCCAAAGCCGGGCATACCGCTTTGTTTTCACCAGGAGTTGATGAATGAGGCTGGCGTTCGTTCTGTTTTGGTGCTTGTGCCTCGGCGCTGCGGCGGCTGAGATGCCGCAGCGTGTCACCATTGTGTTTGATGTAAGCAGGGGGAACTTCAGCCTCGGCACCGGCACGGAAGTTCTGGAAACCAACGGCAGGAGCTATTCCATAGTGAGCCAAACCCACCCCACCGGAATCGTGGCGCTCATTCCCAAGGCCAGAATCCGGCGCGAATCGCGCGGCATGATTACCGCTCAAGGCCTGCGTCCACAACAATTCCTGGATCAGCGCGGCAAGGACGAGCCTGCCGTCGCCAAATTCGATTGGGAGAAAAAGCTGATTACTTTCGAGCGCGGAGGCAGTGCGCCGCAAAGTGAAGCGCTGCCAAACACAGCCTATGACAGATTATGCATTGCCTACAACTTTGTCTTCCACCAGCCGCAAGGCGACGATTTTGAATTCTCCATGACCGACGGCAAGCGCCTCTCCGATTACCGCTATATGATGGTCGGCAAGGAAATTCTGAATACCCCGATGGGTAAAATGCAAACCGTGCACTGGACCAAACAACGCGAAAAAGATACCGACCGCGGCGCCGACCTGTGGCTTGCGACAGACCAATACTATCTGCCGGTACGCATCGTCTTCACCGACAAGGACGGCAGCCGCTACGAGCAGCTCGCAAAGCAAATCAGCTATGGAACCTCTGATTAAGCCCCGCGCGTGGCGCGTTGCTGGCGAGGGGCGGCCAGATGCTAGGCGAGAGGGCGCAGCGCTATCGGGAATAACGCAAGCCCGAGCAACGCCGCAGATGGCCGCCCAGTCGCCGCAACCCAAAGGGACGGGGTAATCCGCGCACATGGCTTCGTTGTTCATCGCTTGTTTGGCATCCACCAAACGGCGCTCTTCACGTCTCGCCCTGTACTCGGATTGCACACCGTCGTGCACGCGATGGACTTAAT
>DATHDD010000164.1:0-19053 GCA_035319205.1 Burkholderiales bacterium
ACTTTCAAGGCGTTTTATGACGCATTGAAACCGGGGGGCATTCTCGGCGTCACCGATCACCGCGCCAAACCAGGCACCCCGCTGCAAGAGATGATACGCAGCGGCTATGTAACCGAAGATTATGTGATACAGCTTGCGCGGCGCGCGGGTTTCAGGCTGGCAGCAAAATCGGAAATCAACGCCAATCCCAAAGACACCAAGAACTATCCCAGAGGCGTGTGGATACTGCCGCCGACGCTGCGCCTCGGAGACCAGGACCGGGAAAAATATCTCGCCATCGGCGAATCCGACCGCATGACCCTGAAATTCGTCAAGCCGAGGTAATTTCACCCCGTAAGCCTGCTGGAATCAGCCAGCGATCGAGCAATTCAAATCCGCCCTGCAGCAAAAGCGCCAGCGCCGCAGCGGGAATCGCTCCCGCAAGCATCGTCGCGCCGTCATTCAACGCCAATCCCCGCACAATGCGCTCGCCATAACCGCCAGCGCCGACAAAAGCGGCAATAGTTGCCGTCCCGACGTTAATCACCGCCGAGGTTTTTATACCGGCGAGGATCGCCCGCGACGCCAGAGGCAGTTCAATCAACCGCAGGCGCGCGAAAAAAGGCAGCCCCAGCGATTGCGCCGCTTCCTTGAGCGACGGCTGAATATCGCCTATCCCGGAATATGCATTTCTCACAATCGGCAAAAGCGCATACAAAAACAGCGCAATCAGCGCCGGGATGACGCCTATGGTGCCGAGCATGGATATCAGAAAGGCGAGCAATGCCAGCGACGGCAGGGTTTGAATCACTCCGACCGTAGAAAGAATCGGCTGTCTGGCTGCAGGCACGTAGGCGGCGCAGATCCCCAATGGAATACCCAGCACAATAGCTGCTCCGAGCGACACAAATACCAGCAGCAAGTGTTCAGTTGTCAAACGCCAGAAGTCTGCGGCAAAGATCAGTCTGAATAAATTTTTGCTTGGGACCCCGACCAGCTTTGGTTCTGTTCCCGAAGTGAGGAAATCTCCGGCGATGGCGGAAAAGGATTTGCCTTCAAGTTCCGCTTCAGCGTTCATCTCCGCCATTTGTTTTTCGGAAATCTTGCCCTCCAGCTTTCGCAGCTCCACCCAGGTTTTGGGAAACCGCCCAGGCACATCGAGTCGATAGAGCAACAGCGCATCGTAAGTAGGGAAAAAGTGTTTGTCGTCATCAAGCACATGCAAGCGATACTTGGCGATTTTGGCGTCGGTGGAATAAATGTCCATGACATCGATCTTGCCCTTGGCCAGCGCCTCATAAGCCAGGCCGTGATCGAGGCCGAGCGGCTCAAACGGCAGTGCATACGCGCTTTTGAGCAACGGCCACCCGTCCTTGCGGTTTAAGAATTCCTGCGACAATCCCAATTTCAGATCAGGCTTGCGGGCAAGATCGCTTATGCTTGAAATGCCAAGCTGCGCGGCGCGCGCATCCAGCATCGCGAGTGCGTAATTGTTATCGAATCCCAGCGGCACCCCCGCCGCCAATCCAAGCGGCGCAAGCTCGCGGTTGAGTGCTGCAAGATCGCCAGCCACATTCTTTTTCAGCAACTCGAACCAGATGGTCCCGGAATATTCAGGGTAAATGTCTATACTCCCGCTTTGCAAAGCCGCAAACAATATCCCGGTATTGCCCAGCCCTTGTTTGTGTACCACCTTTGCTTCATTGGCACGAATTGCGGTTTGAGTAAGGATTTCGCCGAGAATATAGGATTCGGTGAAGCGCTTGGAGGCGATGTTGAGCGTGGCCTCGGCAAAGGCAACGGGCGTAGACAGCAGCAGCAAAAGGAATAGTGTTTTGTACTTCATCACAGCATTTCCGCGAGCATT
Source organism: Burkholderiales bacterium (assembly GCA_035319205.1). Classification (GTDB taxonomy): domain Bacteria; phylum Pseudomonadota; class Gammaproteobacteria; order Burkholderiales; family JAHFRG01; genus JAHFRG01. The sequence goes on from DATHDD010000164.1 coordinate 1,847, forward strand.
GAGCGTTGCGCGTGGATGAATTGCCTCACGTAGGGTTCAGCGGGATGCTGCAGCAAGTCCTTCAGCATGCCCCGCTGCACGATCCGGCCCTCGCGCAGCAGCACGATGTCCGTGGCCAGGTATGCAGCCTCATTCATATCGTGTGTTACCAGAATGACCGTTTTGCCAAGATGCGTGAAAATGCCTTTGAGCTCGGTTTGCAATTCACTGCGGACGATTGGGTCGAGCGCGCCTAATGGTTCATCAAGGAGCAGCATCTCGGGGTCTAGCATCAGCGCGCGCATCAGCCCGACTCGCTGGCGCTGGCCGCCGGAGAGTTCGTGCGGATGGCGTGAAAGCATGGCATGCGGGAGCCTCACCAGTTCGGCCAAATTATTCACCCGCTCGTCAATCCAGGATGAGTCCCGCCGCAAAAAATACGCGAGCAAGACCACGTTCTCACGCGCCGTCAAATGCGGAAACAGGCCGCCGTCCTGAATCACGTAGCCGATGGCATGGCGCACGCGATTCACATTTTCTGCAGTTACGGATTCGCCGTTGAAAACCACTCGGCCGATGTCAGGTTGAATTAGCCCCAGCATGAGCCGCAGCAGGGTGGATTTACCACAGCCGCTTGGACCGATCAGTGCAGTAATCGTGCCCGTGCCGAACTGCAGGCTGGTCGGCGCGAGAGCAAGCTGCTTTCCATACGTTTTGGAAACGTTTTCCAAGGCAATCATCTGATTTAAACTGATGCAAGAGGCAGGCTAGCCTAGCATTAGCGGCGCAGTTACGCCACTTCGCGCAACGGCACTATCAAGGTAGAATTGCGCTGTTAATTTCTCCGGAGGGCAAAATATGGACCCACATTTCCTCAGCCTCAAGCCCAAAACAGAATTCACCCGCCGCGAGTTTGTAGTGAGCATGCTGGCTACTGGTTTTGCGCTCGCTGTGCAGCCGGTATCAGCGCAAACCATCCACACCGACGACAGCGGACTGATTGCAGGCGAAGTAAAAGTTCCGGTGTCGGGCGGCGAGATTCCTGCTTACCGTGCAATGCCTGCCAAGGGCAGCGGGTTTCCGGTGGTGCTGGTGGTGCAGGAAATCTTTGGCGTGCATGAGCATATTAAAGATGTATGCCGGCGGCTTGCTAAACTCGGCTACCTGGCAATCGCGCCGGAACTGTATTCGCGCCAAGGCGATGTGTCGAATCTCTCGGACATTCAGCAGATCCTGGACCAGGTCGTATCCAAAGTGCCTGACGCGCAAGTCATGTCCGACTTGGATGCTACGGCAACCTGGGCTGGAAAAAACCGCGGCAATACCAAAAAACTGGGTATCACCGGTTTCTGTTGGGGCGGGCGCATCGTATGGCTGTATGCGGCGCACAGCAGCAAGCTCAAAGCCGGAGTCGCCTGGTATGGAGCACTGCTTTGGAAAACCAACAAGCTTCAGCCCAAAAATCCGATCGATATGGCGGGACTGCTAAAGGCGCCGGTGCTTGGCCTCTACGGCGGCGCCGACCCCGGCATTCCGCTCGATGCCGTGGAAGATCTGCGCAAAGCGCTCAAAGCCGCTAAAAGCAAATCGGAAATCGTGGTTTATCCCGACGCGCCGCATGGCTTTCACGCCGACTACCGGCCGAGTTACCGCAAAGAGCAGGCCGAAGACGGCTGGAAACGGCTTAAGCAATGGTTCAAGACTTACGGTGTTGCCTAGAACCAGGGAAAAATGCTAATGCGCATTTTGCCGGGTATTTTTGCCTGGTTCATGTTCAGCCTGCAGGCGCACGCTGTTGACCTAGCGAGTCTCAGCAACAAAGATGTAATCGCGGGTCTCAAGGAAGCGTTAAGCCAGAGTTCGAGAGCGGCAGTAGCAAAACTCGGCGTGAAAAACGGCTTTCTCGGCAACCAGCGCGTGAAAATCCCGCTACCCGATAAGCTGCAGAAAATAGACGGCGCTATGCGCAAGTTTGGTTTGGGCAAGTACTCCGACGAAGTCATCGTCAGTATGAACCGCGCGGCAGAAGCCGCGGTGCCCGAAGCCGAGAATCTGCTGCTGGCCGCCGTGAAGAAAATGAGCATACAGGACGCCAAAGGCATCCTCACAGGCGGTGAGGATGCGGCAACTCAGTATTTCCGCCGCAACACCGAAAGCCAGCTGCGCGCCAAATTCCTGCCGATCGTCACCAAGACCGTGCGCCAAGTCGGAGCAGTGGAAAAATATAACGAATTTACTGGAAAGGCCTCTGCGCTGGGGCTTACTGATCCTCCTAAATTGGAACCGTACGTCACACAGAAAGCACTGGACGGGCTATTCCTGATTATGAAAGATGAGGAAAAAGCCATCCGCAGCAACCCGGCCGACTACAGCGGCAAGCTCCTGAAAAAAGTGTTCGGCGCAGTGGCCCGCTAGATTTTGCCAATTGGTATTTTTCCGTGACTTGAATGATGCGCCACGACCACATAAAAAAGAAGGATATCGGGGTATAATAAATAATTATTCTATGTCTATGACCAGCTGCGAGCTATGCGCGTCATCCGGTGGCGAAATCATGTGGCGGGACATGCTGTGCCGCGTAGTGCTGGTCAACGACCCGGAACATCCCGGGTTCTGCCGTGTAATATGGGATAAGCATGCCCGCGAAATGACCGATTTGGCCGAAATCGAACGTCAGCACATGCTGCGCGTGGTATTCGCAGTGGAAAAGGTATTGCGCGATTTGCTTATACCGGACAAAATCAACCTGGCGAGCCTAGGCAATGTTACCCCTCATGTGCACTGGCATGTAATTCCGCGTTATCAGGATGATCCGCATTTCCCCAATCCGGTATGGGGGCAAAAGTTGCGTTCTACTCCGCACCCCTTGCCACGAGATTTTAAAGCAAATCTGAAATCCTCTTTGCTAATGACGCTCAACCTGCAAAAGTGATAATCAAATGTTGCTGATGCCGCTACCTGACGTCCGCCCGGGAACCGCTACAGAGTTGAGCAACGCAGCTTCCTGCAAGCGCTGGATTGAGCAATTGCCGCTCACCAATCCTACGCAGGCGCAGCACACATTAACCACCGAGCTTATACGCTTCCTGCAATTCAAGACGGGTCCTTTGGAACGGCTCAAAACGCTCGAAGAGCTGCGCGAAACGGTCGAATTGGTACAGACTGAGTGTGCAAAGAAATACGCCAGCAAACCTCTGCCGCTGGCTGCAATGGAGTCAGCGTTGTGGAAACAGGTGGTGGAACTGTGGCAGATCGTGCAGGCGGCATATCAACGCTGCTTGCAGGATGCTGTCGAAGGCGGCGAAGAAGCGAGAAAAAACGCGGCGCTCATGTGCCAGCGCTGCGTGCGATACACGAAATTATCCATTTTTGAGCATTACCTGACCCACCAGGAAATCGCCCCGGACCTGTGGCAGCATCTGCACGCGCTGTATGCGCTTGCAGAAAGACACGGCTTTGCCAACTCTGCGGTGGAAGACAATCTCAAACAGGAAGCTAGTGCCACAAGTTGCACGGCGGCTTATGCCCAGGCGCTATTGCTTGGCCTTGGCAATCCCTATTCGCTCACTCCCAAGCAGCTCGAGCTCGCCATACGCTGGCTTGAAAAATGGGGCAATAAAATCAGCATCACCACTACCTCGCCTGATAGTGCGTTTGTGCTGGCGGTAGATCTTGAAGGAAACCAGGGCTTGAAATTCGGGGCAAAAGAAAACGCTCCCGAGTCGGCCCGCTACCTAGGCGTGGATGACCTGGCTAAAAACCTGTTGAAGAGTATTGTGTTGCTCGAACAAGGGAAGACGCCTGCGGAACTCGGCCTTGGCACAGATTGCATGCAACCCGGATGCGAAACTCTTCTCAAGCTGCTTTACCAGCAGTGGTGTAAGCCGGGCAGCGGGGCGGTAAACCCGCGCCACCCGTTAGAGAAGACGCTGCAAGTTTGTGTCGGCATTCCTGCGATTCATTATTATATAAGCGGCAAACCATTCAAGCAGCCCGGAGCACCGCAGCTCTCCCGTCAAGAGGAGGAAGAATTGGCAACCTTCGGCCACTTGAGCAAGCAACGCGAAGAAATGCGGGCTTCGCAAATGGGTTATGCCATTGAATCCTGGAAAACCCTGAACGTTGGACCCGAAGGTTTCGGCATGATGCGCATGCCGGATAGTGGAGGGTCGCGACTGCACCTCCACCAACTTATCGCAACCTGTCCGGCGGGCGAAAAGAGATTTTTCTTGTGTGTAGTGCAATGGCTTACTCTCAAGCAAAACGGTGAATTGCATATGGGAGTGCGCAGGTTGCCGGGAATTCCCGAACCTGTTGCAGTACGGCCATTCGGGGGCGTCACAGGGCCCGTTTACGTCCAAGCCTTTCTGTTGCCGGATGTGGCGGAACGGAAAATCGAACCATCGCTGATACTTCCCTCCGGGTGGTTTCATGCGGGGAAGGTCATAGAAGTATTTACCAGCGAACCGCAGCGCGTGAGGCTCACCAAGCTCCTGGAAAAAGGCGGCGACTACGAACAGGTCGACTTCAGCGGCGTATAAAGTGCGCCGATAATCTGCAGAAAAAACCCCAACGCGAACGTTATTTTTAATTTGCCCCAACTCGGTTATGATGATTTCCTGATTGCAAAGCATCCCTTTCGCGGGAAAAATCATGGCCGGGCTCGACAAAGACACCCCTACCCCGACTGAAATCAAGCTGCATCAAAAATCGCGGGTAATGGAAATTTTATTTTCTGACGGGAAAATCTTTCAGCTCCCGTACGAATTTCTGCGAGTGTATTCCCCTTCCGCCGAAGTGCGCGGCCACGGCCCCGGGCAGGAAGTATTGCAGGTCGGCAAGAAAAATATCGAGATAACCGGAATCGAACCGGTTGGCAGCTATGCTGTGCAGCCTTGTTTCTCGGATGGCCATGATACCGGCATATACTCGTGGGATTACCTGTACCTGCTGGGTGAGAACCAAGAGCGAATGTGGCAGGAGTACCTGAAGCGCATGCAAAGCGCGGGAGCAAGCCGCGATCCGGTTGCCGGGGCGTTTGAGTCTCGTCCCAAATCCAAATAGGATGGCAGGGAAGATAATGCAAAACGAGATTGTTTGCCGGTCACGGAAAGAAGTTCATTAATTACCGCTGTCTTCGTCCGGCTGATTATTTTTAAATTTGGTTATGAGTAAACCCGCCGATTTTGGTTTTCAAAAAATTGCCGAAGAGGAAAAAACCTCCCGGGTTGCAGGCGTATTCAACTCGGTGGCAAAGCGCTACGACCTGATGAACGACCTCATGTCATTGGGCGCACACCGGCTATGGAAACGTTTCGCCGTCGAGTTAAGCGCGGTCAAGGCCGGCGACCGCGTACTCGATATTGCCGGCGGCACCGCGGACATGAGCCTGCTCTTTACCAAGCGCGTGGGCGAAAGCGGCACCATATGGTTCACCGATATCAACAACAGCATGCTCAAGCTCGGGCGCGACCGTCTGCTCGACAAAGGCGTGTCGTCACCGGTCGTACAATGCGATGCGGAAAAACTGCCTTTCCCAGGCAATTACTTTGATTGCGTGAGCGTTGCCTTTGGTCTCAGGAACATGACGCACAAGGATCTAGCGCTCAAGGAAATACTGCGCGTGTTAAGGCCCGGCGGGAGGCTTTTAGTGCTGGAATTTTCCAAAATCTGGAAACCACTTCAGCCTTTCTACGATGCGTATTCGTTCAAGGTACTGCCGGCTTTAGGAAAGCTTGTCGTCAACGACGCCGACAGCTACCGCTATCTCGCCGAATCCATCCGCGTGCATCCCTCGCAGGATGAACTGAAGCAGATGATGGTGCAGGCCGGTTTCGAGCGCGCAGAATACTTTAATCTCAGCGCTGGTGTTGTCGCGCTGCACCGCGGCTACAAATATTAAATCTCGTGGACACTGTCGCGCTGGATTCCCCCGGCTTGCTAGCACGCCCCGCCGGCAAATTCAAAGTCGTTCTCATCAATCTCTATGAACTGGGGCGACAGCCCTTCGCGCTGGCTGAACCCGCGGCCTGGCTGAAATGCAAGGGATTCGAAGTTGTGTGCCTCGATCTTTCCTTGCAAACGCTCGATGCCGAGGCGCTGGCAGAAACATCGCTGGTCGCCGTTTACATCGGAATGCACACTGCAACACGCATCGCAGTAGAAGCACTACCGCGCATCAAACAGCTCGCTCCCGATGCACACCTGTGCGTCTACGGCTTGTACGCTCCCATGAATGAAATACTTTTGAAAAGTCTCGGCGTGCATGCCGTGCTTGGCGGTGAATTCGAGCCGGGGCTGCTGAGCCTGGCACAACGGCTCAGAAACGGCCAAATTCCTGCTACGCAAACTGAGCCAGTGGTCAATCTGGATAAAATTGGTTTTGTGGTCCCCGAGCGTTCGTTCCTCCCGGAACTAGCTCGCTACGCCAGGCTTGAGCATCCCGACGGAAATAGAAGAGTGGTGGGTTTTGCGGAAGCGAGCCGAGGCTGCAAACATTTATGCCGCCATTGCCCGGTGGTGCCTGTGTACCAGGGCAAGTTCCGCATTGTGCAGTCTGAAGTGGTGCTGGCAGACATTCGACAGCAGATAGCGCAGGGTGCGCGCCACATTTCCTTCGGCGATCCTGATTTCTTCAATGGCCCAACCCATTCGCTGAAAATTGTGCGGGCGATGCATCAGGAGTTTCCCGACATCACTTACGATGCGACTATCAAGGTACAGCACCTCATCGAAAATGCGAGCCTGTTGGCGGAATTGAAAAAAACCGGCTGTTTGTTCATTACCTCGGCAGTGGAATCAATTGATGACCGCGTTCTTGCCTGCCTGGCCAAAAGCCATTCGAGTGATGATTTCAACCGCGTTGTGGCGCTGATGCGCGAATCCGGCATCGCTTTCGCACCGACATTTGTCGCGTTCACGCCGTGGCTAACGCTCGAAGGTTATATCGAGCTGCTGCGTCGCATCGCCGATCTCGATCTCGTTGAAAGCGTGCCCCCGGTGCAGCTTTCCATCCGCCTGCTAATTCCAAAAGGTTCGCACCTGCTGCAATTGCCGGGTTTTAGCAATCTCATCGAAGAGTTCGACCCGGGACTTTTGGGCTATCCATGGCGTCACCGCGACCCACGAGTGGACCAATTGCAGATTCAGGTTCAATCGCTGGCTGAACAATCGGAAAATTTCCCGCGCCGCGAAGCATTCGAACGCATCTGGCAATTGGCGCATGGCGCGCTGGGCATTCCCGCTCCCGCATTGCCCAAGTCCATAAACCAACAACCGGTCCCCCGATTATCGGAGCCGTGGTATTGCTGCGCCGAGCCTACCCATCAGCAGTTGCAGAATTTTTAGAAATAAACGGCACCCTTCGCGCACTCGCGGTTTGGAATTAAAACATGAGGCAGATACTCCTCCTTCTCCCCACCACTTCTTACCGTAACAACGATTTCCTCGCAGCCGCCAAAGCGCTCGGCCTCGAAATCATCAGCGCGGCCGACTACTGCCATCAGCTCGCTCCTCAATGGGGGTTAATGCCAATCATGTCGGTGCATTTCGATATGCCGGAACAGGCTGCTGATACCATCCTGCGCGCGCTTGTACACAAGCCCGAAGCGGTGCTCGCGGTGGATGATCACGGCCTTGAGCTCGCGGCAGTGCTCAATGAGCGTTTAGGGCTTAAAGGAAACCCGCCGCACGCGGTGCGAAGGCTGCGCGACAAGCTGGCGTTTCGCGGGCTGCTCAGCACCCATGGGTTTAATTGCCCTGAATTTCATCATCTGCAGGATTACACCGATCCTGCCGCACTGATTCAGCGGCTGCTTTTCCCGGTAGTGGTTAAAGCACGAAGGCTCTCGGCTAGCCGCGGTGTAATTCGTGCCGACAATCCACAGCAATATGTGCAGGCTACAGCCCGGGTGCGGGAAATCCAGAACAAGGCAGATCGCGATGCCGCAGCGCTTGGCCTGGTTATTGAAAGCTTCATTCCGGGTATGGAATACGCTCTCGAAGGCATACTGGAAGACGGGCAACTTAAAACCCTTGCGCTTTTCGACAAGCCTGACCGGCTGGAAGGACCGTATTTCGAGGAAACGCTATACATCACGCCCTCGCGGCTGCCGCAAAAAAACCAGGACGAGATACAACACGCTGTGCAGCGCGCCTGTCAGCTCGCGGGACTTGCGACCGGCCCGGTGCACGCTGAAATGCGTTTGAACAGCAAAGGCGTCTGGCTTCTGGAAATTGCCTCGCGCTCGATCGGCGGCTTGTGCGGGCGTGTGTTGCGCCATGCATTGGGAATGAGCATCGAGGAACTGATTTTGCGCCAGGCTCTGGGCGAAAAGATACCAGCACCCGACTTTGACTTCGCTGCCGGCGTCATGATGGTCCCGATCCCGATGCGCGGCATATATCAGGGTGTGCGCAATCTCGACCTCGCAGGAAAATTGCCGGGCATTACTGATATCCAAATCACCGCCGAAATCGGGCATATCGTCATTCCGCCGCCTGAAGGCGCAAGCTATCTTGGATTTATTTTTGCCAGCGCAGCGAACCCGCGGGAGGTTGAAGCGGTCATAAGATCAGCGCATACGTGTTTGCAATTCGATATTCAGCCTGAATTCCAGGTGTTAGAATCTTCAACATGAGACAAACCGCCTTACATAAATTTACCCTGCTGCTGGTTCTGGCCGTGTTAAGCCCGGGACTCGCCAACTTTGACGCTCATGCAGCTAAGCGCCAAGGCAGTGGGAGCAGCATGAGCAAGCAGCACGATGCGGCAAGACGGCAGGCCTCGCCCATAACGCCGCCGGTCCAGGCCCCCGCCGCGCCATTGCCTGCCCCAGCAGGCAGCACCTGGCTGTTCGCCGGATTGGCGGCAGGCGGGTTGCTTGCAGCCTTGTTTACCGGAGGAGCTTTTAACGGAATCCGTTTTGCTGACATAGCGATGTTAGCGCTGCTGTTCGGCGCCGTGTTTTTCATCTTCCGCATGATTCGCAAGAAACCGGTAAATGAACCGATGCAGTACGCTGCGCTGGGAGCGGAAACCACGCCTTCGTTGCCGGCAAGGATGTTTGGAAGCGTAGCACGTCCCGCGCCCTATCCGATTGGTTTCGAAATCGACCCTTTCCTGCGTAACGCCAAGGCGGGTTTTATCCGCCTGCTAGCCGCGAATGACAATAAGGACCTCGATGTGATCCGCGACTACACGACTCCGGAAACATTTGACGAATTCAGCAGGCAAATTACCAAGCGCGGCAACAACGCAAAAAAAACGGATATCATCACGCTTGATGCCGAAGTGCTGGAAGTCGCCATTGAAGGCAACCTGGCCAGTGCCAGCGTGCGCTTCAGCGGGCTCATCCGTGAAGCTGCCGGCGTCCCAGCCCGTCCGTTCTATGAAATCTGGAATGTGCGGAAATCTATGGGCGAGCCCGATTCGGTGTGGCTGCTTGCAGGCATCAAGCAAGTTCGTTGAATCCTCCGAATGTTTGATGCGGCGTTAAACCATTTGCTGCGCGGTGAATCCTGGGCTCGCGAACGGCTCAAGCCCTATGCCGGCAAGACCGCGCATTTTTTGGTTCCGCCGTTTTCTTTGTTGCTCACCGTCACATCCAGCGGCGAAGTCGCAAAGGCTGCGGGCGATGCGGCATCTGATGCCAAATTTATTCTTACTCCTCCATTACTGCTGCGACTTATCGGACGCGACGAGACGGCTTATAAGCAGGTTGAAATTACCGGGGACAGCGAATTTGCCGGCGCAATCGCTTATATTGCAAAAAACCTGCGTTGGGATGCGGCGCAGGATTTAAGCCGAATTTTCGGCGATATCGTCGCGCAGCGCATGGTCAGCACAGCGGAAAGCTTCAGCACTTGGGGCAAACAGTCTTTCGACAGCCTGAGCCGCTCTTTTTCAGAATACTGGACTGAAGAGCGGCCGCTGATCGCCAAGTCCACGCATGTCAAGCAATTCATCGCCGAAGTGGATGCTTTGCGCGATGATGTCGAGCGCCTGGAAAAGCGGCTGCAAAAGCTCTCACGCTGAAACTAGCCGGTCTCGCGCCCGGCGGTTACAATCCGCGAATGCGGCTGTTCCGCCTCCTCAAAATTATAAGCATCAGCCTGCGTTTCGGCCTTGATGAGTTTATCCTCGGGCACGAGCGCGTTCGTGCCCTGCGTGTGCTGCTTAGGATTCTGTTGTTTTGGCGCACGCTCAGAAGACCTCGAGCCGAACGTCTGCGCTTGGCGCTGGAAGCGCTGGGACCGATCTTCGTCAAATTCGGCCAGGTGCTGTCCACGCGGCGCGACTTGCTCCCTGCAGATATTGCGGACGAGCTGGCGAAACTTCAGGACCAGGTTCCTCCTTTCCACTCCGCGCAAGCTGTTGCCATCCTGGAGAGGGTCTACGGCAAGCCTTTGGATCTGGTTTTTCGGAAATTCGACACACAACCCGTGGCGAGCGCGTCGGTCGCACAAGTGCATTTTGCAGTGCTCGATAACGGGAGCGAGGTCGCGGTAAAAATCCTGCGCCCTGGTATTGCCGCAGTGATTGCCAAGGATTTGGCTCTGCTGGATATCGGCGCCTCTATGATTGAAACGCTATGGGCGGACGGCAAGCGCTTGAAGCCGCATGAAGTGGTCGCGGAATTCGAGAAGCATCTTTACCACGAATTGGATCTCATGCACGAAGCGGCCAACGCCAGCCAACTGCGGCGCAATTTCGAAAATTCACCGCTGTTGCGGGTTCCGGAAGTGTACTGGGACTATTGCTCGACCGAAGTCATGGTAATGCAGCGCATGCAGGGCACGCCGATCAGCCAGGTAGCGGAGTTGCGCGAACAGGGCGTGGACATCCCTAAACTGGCGCGCGCTGGCGTGGAGATTTTCTTCACCCAAGTGTTGCGCGACGGCTTTTTTCATGCCGATATGCATCCGGGCAATATTTTTGTCACGCCGCAAGGGCAATACATTGCTCTCGATTTTGGAATCATGGGGACGCTCAACGACGTGGACAAAAATTACCTGGCGCAGAATTTCCTCGCATTTTTCCGCCGTGACTACAAGCGGGTTGCCGAGGCGCACATCGAATCGGGCTGGATTCCCAAGGAGACACGGGTGGATGAACTCGAAGCGGCCTTTCGCGCGGTGTGCGAGCCGATTTTCGACAAGCCGCTTAAGGACATATCCTTCGGCAAATTGCTGTTGAGGTTGTTCCAGACTGCACGCCGTTTCAACGTGGAAATTCAGCCGCAGCTCGTCATGCTGCAAAAGACCCTGCTTAATATAGAAGGGCTGGGGCGCGAACTCGACCCCGACCTGGACTTGTGGAAAACCGCTAAGCCTTTCCTCGAGCGCTGGATGAGCGAGCAAATGGGTTGGCGGGGCTTGATCCGCCGCGTCCGCAAGGAAGCGCCCTATTGGGGCACCTTGCTGCCTCAATTGCCTCGCCTCATTTACCGCGCACTCAGCGAAGACCGCTCGCAGCAACTGCAGCAAGAATTGCATGAGCTTCGAATTGAGAATAAGCGCCAAAATGAATGGCTGACGCTTATCGCCGTGTTGCTCGTGGCCGCGCTAATCCTGCTTGTTTTATCCACCTGGTAGTTCGTTCCGCTGCGGCCCACATGCAACGGCGTCTTCACCGGAATCGCGCCGGCAATTCTGCTCCAAACTTTTGAGCATTTGCTAAAATAAGCGACCTTTATAGACCGGTCTCCACATGGCGCTTCTGGAAATTCGCAATGTCACCCGCCGTTTCGGCGATCTGGTGGCAGTGGACAACGTCAGCTTCAATATCGAGGCAGGAGAATTCTTTACTCTGCTCGGGCCTTCCGGCTGCGGTAAAACCACGCTGCTTCGCATGATAGCGGGATTCGATCTTCCCGATGGTGGACAGATTCTGCTCGATGGCAAGGACCTCTCCGGCACGCCGCCTGAGAAACGCCCAATTCACACCGTGTTTCAAAGTTACGCGCTGTTTCCGCACATGACCGTGACGGGCAATGTCTCATTCCCGCTCAAGATGGCGGGAAAAACCCCTGATGAAATTGCTGTCAAAGTAAAGGAAGTATTGGACCTGGTTCATCTTTCGGATAAAGGCGGAAGTTTCCCGCATGAACTTTCCGGAGGCCAGAAACAGCGCGTGGCGCTCGCGCGCGGACTGGTTAACCGGCCGCGACTTTTGATGCTCGATGAACCGCTGGGCGCACTGGATGCCAAGCTGCGTGAGGAAATGCAAATCGAGCTCATCAGCCTGCAGCGCGACGTTGGAATTACATTCGTGTTTGTGACCCACTCGCAAGCGGAGGCGCTCGCGCTTTCACATCGCATTGCTGTGATGAATGTCGGCAGGATCGAGCAAATGGACGAGCCTTCCAAAATCTACAGTTTTCCCGTGAACCGTTTTGTCGCAGACTTTATTGGCCGCATCAACATGCTGCAGGCAGAAGTTCTGGAAGCGGTCCCCGATCATCTGCGCATTCGCATCCCGGGTATGGGTGAAGTGCGGGCGCCCGCCAAAATCGGTGCCGTGCGCGGCCAGAGAGGCGTGCTGGCGCTGCGCCCCGAGCAGGTACGCATTGCCACCAAGATTGACAATGTAGCCGGCGAAAACCGTTTTCCCGGAAAAGTGCATGATTTTCTTTATGTAGGCGATATCACTACTTATATTGTCGATCTCAACAACGGAGCCCGCGTTGAAGCGCTACTGCCTAATTCGGCGCCCGGTCGTGCCAAATTTTTTGAAACCGGTGACAGCGTCGAGGTCGCCTGGCGGCAGGATGCGGGATTATTCCTGAATGAGTAATTTCTTGACTTCGGCACGCGTCACCAAGTGGCTCGTCAGCGGGCCGCCGTTTCTTTACCTGACGCTTTTTTTTCTGCTGCCCAGCATCATCATGGTGGTGGCCTCTTTTCGTTTTCCCGGAGATTACGGCGGGCTGGCGCCGCTATTTGGGGCCGAACCGGGCAAGGAAACCGGACTCACGCTGGAGACTTACCAGTTTTTCTTCAGCGATTTCATCTACACCCAGATATTCATCAAGTCTTTCGGCGTCGCTATGGCCTCTACGCTGGTCTGCCTGATGATGGCGTACCCGCTGGCATTGCTGATTGCGCGCAGCCCGAAGAAGCACCGGGACTTCATGGTATTACTGGTGATTCTGCCTTTCGCCAGCAATTTTTTGATACGGGTTTACGCCTGGATGATTATTCTCGGCCCGCAGTCAGCATTCAGCCTCGCGGTCAATCACCTCCTCGGCTGGTTCGGCATCGCGTCGGTGCCTTTGCTGTTTTCGCCCTTCGCAGTGCTGGTAGGCATGGTGTACGTGCACTTGCCGTTCATGGTGCTGCCGCTTTACACCAATCTGGAAAAGCACGACCCGGTATTGCTTGACGCCGCGCAAGATCTCGGCGCGAACGCATGGAACAGATTTTGGAAGGTCACCTGGCCGTTATCGCTTCCCGGCGTGTATTCCGGCTCTGCGTTGGTATTCATCCCAGTGCTTGGCATGTTCGCCATTCCAGACATCCTCGGTGGCACCGGCGATATTCTGATCGGCAATCTGATTAAAGACCAGTTCCTCGGCACCCGCGACTGGCCGTTCGGCAGCACGCTTTCCATCATGCTTACCATTGCAGTTCTGATGCTCGCGGGCATCACCGCAGTGATCAGCCGTCAAGGCGTTAGACAATGAACAGAAAATCGGCGCTGTGGTCGATCTCGGCGCTGGTGTATGCGTTTCTTTACGTGCCGCTCGTCATTGTCGTGGTGTATTCGTTTAACGACTCGAGGCTGAACGCTGAATGGGTGGGTTTCACACTTAACTGGTATCGCGTGCTGTTCAACGATGAACAGATGATCGGCGCAGCAGTTAATTCGCTCACCATTGCCGTTGTTTCCGCCCTCGCCGCCACTGCTTTGGGCACCATGGCGGGTATCGCCATTCATCGCTATAAGCCGAAACTCCTGCCGTTCATGGTTATTACTCCGGTTGCAATGCCGGAAATCCTGCTGGGCGTTTCCCTGCTGCTGTTTTTCATCCAGGTGATGAATCTCACACTTGGCATGCTTTCCATCATCATCGCCCACATTACGTTCTGCATCGGGTTTGTCGCCATCGTGGTGCGTGCGCGGCTGGCAGGAATGGATGAGAGCATTTTTGAGGCGGCGCGCGACCTCGGCGCCACTCCATGGCAAACTTTCAAGCTGGTTACTTTCCCGCTGATTATGCCCGGGGTCATCGCCGGCGCGCTAATGTCGTTTACCCTTTCAATTGATGATTTCGTGATTACTTTCTTCACCGTGGGTGTAGGTGTCTCCACGCTGCCGCTGCAGATTTACTCGATGATCAAGATCGCGGTAACGCCCGAAGTGAACGCCGTCTCCACCCTGCTCATGCTGCTGACACTCACCACCATCATCATCGCTTCCAAATTCGCGCCTGATACGCTGCGCGGAGCCATGAAATGAAAATCGGGGTGCTCCTCGTGTTGCTGCTGGCGAGCGGCGCCGCGCTCGCTGCGGACGAGTTGCATCTCTATAACTGGAACAATTACATCTCGGAAGGCACAGTCGAGCGTTTTAAGAAATTCTGCAACTGCAAACTGGTACAGGACTATTACGGCGACAACGAGGAAATGCTGGCGAAACTCGCTGCCGGTGCCACCGGCTACGACATCATCGTGCCCACGCAGAACGCCGTGGATTCGCTCATCAAGCAAAACGCGCTCAAGCCCCTCGACAAATCGCTGTTGCCCAACCTCAAGAACATAAACCCGGAATACCTGAACCGCGATTTTGATCCCGGCAACAAATACTCCGTGCCCTATGCCTATTCGACCACGGTAATAGGCTACAACGAGCAGAAGATGCAGGAACTGGGGCTGCCGACCGATACCTGGGCTGTAATTTTCGAACCGGAATACTTAACAAAAGTAAAAGGCCGGGTCACGGTACTCGACTCGCAGCGGGAACTCATGGCCGCCGCGATGAGATACCTCGGCTATTCCATCAACGACACGGACGAGGAAAAATGGAAACAGGCGCGCGATCTGATCATCCGCGCCAAGCCTTACTGGGCGGCGTTCAACGCGCAGAGCTATATCAAGGAGCTCACGGTCGGCAACATCTGGCTGGCGCATGGCTACTCCAACGATTTTTTCCAGGCGGCGCTGGACGCAAAAAAAGCGGCGCGCAAATTCACCATCAACTGGAGAATTCCCAAGGAAGGCGCGGTGATCGGAATGGACAACATGGTGGTGCACAAATCAGGGCCACGGCAGGATCTGGCGCATAAATTCATCAATTTCATGCTTGAAGGTGAAAACTCGGCGGAGTTGACCAACCTTATCGGCGCGGGCAATCCCAATGCCGCAGCGCTGCCGTACATCAAGCCTGAAATCGCGCAAAACCCCGCTATTTTCCCCGACCCGGAAACCATCAAGCACCTGGAGTTCATGAAAGACCTCGACCGCAAGCAGCGGCGGGTCATGTCGAGAATGTGGACCGAGATCAAGCTCAAGCAGGGCGAAGACGACGGTTTGTTTTGGAAGGCGCTCGCCGCGCTGCTGGGAATCATCGCCTTGACCGTGCTGGCGCATGCCGCATACCGCCGGTTTGCCGCAACGCAAATTTCTAGCGGCGGAAAATCCACAGTATCAACGTAATCACTACCGAGACAATCAGCCCGCTGGTAAGCGGGAAATAAAAGACGAACCCTTTCCGCTCAATGCGGATATCGCCCGGAAGATGGCCAAGGCCGAGCTTTGTGAGCCACGGCCAGAGCAAACCGGCGATCACCAGAGTCACGCCCAGAGCGATCAGCCACCTTCCCATGCCGCATCCTCATTCCACTTCAATGCTGCCGCTGATATTAACCGTGACTTGGCTGGTGCCTGCCTCCACATTGGGCGCTGCAACTTCCTGCGCCGCCACCCCGCGCGCTAGCATCGGGCGTGGATGAAACCCGCCGGTGTTGATGCTCATTTTGCGCAGCTTGTACCCCCGTCCATTGAGGGATTGTTTTACGATATCGGCACGTTCGCGGAAATTGGTAACGGCTTGGGTGATCAGCTCATTCTCCGCCTGCCGCCGGGCTTCAGGAGATACCGTAAAGCCCAGATAAGAAAGCTGCATGGTGGACTGCAGTTTGCCGATGAGATTGGAGAGGGAGTTGAAATCCTTGCTCTCGATGCGGATTTCAGAGCGAACGCGCCACGCTTCCAGCTGCCTATTCTTGCCGTAAACCGGGTAAGTCTGATAGCCCTCAGTGCTAGCCTTGACGCTTTTTACATCCCCGGCCGCTCGCAATGCTTCATTCACGATTTTATTCACTGAATTGGAGACCCGCGCTGGGTTCTCGCCGCTTTGCTCCACGTACAAGGATGCCGTCATCAAATCGTTCTGGATTTCGCGCTGCGCTTCAGCCTGCAGGTCGACCACGTTGTAGCGCAGCGGCTCCTCGGCAGATCGCACATTCCCGGCAGCGACGAGGAAAGCACATGCAAAAAGCAAAGCAAACAGAGCAGTTCTCATGTTGCGGTTTTTAGATTTGCGAAGTGCAATTCGGGCAGCGCTTGGCTTTTATCGAGATGGTTGAAAAGCACTGCGGGCATTCCTTGGTTGTGGGTGCGGCCTGTTCCTTGCGCTTCAGCTGATTGATGGCGCGAATCAGCATAAAAACCGCAAATGCCACAATCAGGAAGCTCACCACAGCATTCAGGAATTTGCCATAATTGATGGTGACTGCGCCGGCTTTCTGCGCTTCCGCCAGAGAAGAGTAAGGCGCGGCCGCAGCGCCTTCCTTGAGCACCACGAAAAGATTGGAAAAATCCACATTGCCGAGAATCAGCCCGATGGGCGGCATTATGACATCGGCAACCAGCGATTGCACGATAGCGCCAAAGGCCGCGCCGATAATGATGCCCACCGCCATGTCCACCACGTTGCCGCGCATGGCGAATTCCCTGAATTCCTTAAGCATAATTGCCCCCTTGCGTTTGGATTTGATGCACTTCCATCGTATCTTAAGACAGCGGGATACTGAAATCTAGACCGTTGCTTTGTGGAGCGTTCTTTTCAAGCGATGAATCGTGCGCCGAATTGTTTTGAGCTGGGCATGGTCATGGGCCGCTAGAAATTCATCGCGCTTTTTCTTCAATTCCCGTATTTGGGTCTTGATTGCAGTCTTGTCGACCCCCACCACCTCATGATGCCCATGCATGGCAATGTTCAAAGC
>DATHDD010000165.1:0-8293 GCA_035319205.1 Burkholderiales bacterium
AACCAGCAACTGCCGCGCAAATTCAAAATCAGCTTCTCAGGCTGCGAGGCCGACTGCGCGCAAGGCATGCTGCATTGCATGGGCATCGTCGCGGTGAAAAAAGGCGGCCGCTTTGGCTTCAAGGTGCTGGCGGGGGGCGGACTCGGTCACAAGCCGCACGAAGCCATCGTGGTGGAGGAATTCATCGAGGAAAAAGACCTGCTGCACACGATGGAAGCCATCGTTACCCTGCACAACAAGTATTCCGACCGCACCAAGCGCGCCAAATCGCGCATCAAATTTTTGGTGGACCGGTTCGGGCCCGCAGGCTTCACTGAAAAATACCACGAGGAGCTGACGCGCATTAAACAGGCGCTCGCCAACCAGCCTTACCCCAAAGGGGTATGGAAAACCGGAGGTGAAGGCGAGATCTGCGGACAAGGCGCGCCGCGCCATGTGGTGCCGCAAAAGCAACCCGGGCTTTTCGTGCTGCCAATCAGCACGCCAATCGGGAACCTGAATGCGAAGCAGTTGCGAGGGCTGGCCAAGGCGCTGCAGGTGCATGGTTTGGATGAAATCCGCACCACCCAGGACCAGAACCTGATGGTGATAAATGTGCCGCAGGTCAAACTCAATTCATTGCGTAATGCGATTGCAGCGCTTGGACTGCACGAGCCTGAAGCGGGAGACAACGTGGTGGCCTGCCCTGGCACCTCAACCTGCCGCCTCGGCATCACTTCCTCCACGCTGCTTGGCCCCAAGCTCAGAAACGCTGTCGGCGGTGATTTGCGCATCCGCGTTTCGGGCTGCCACAACGGCTGCGCCCAGCCGGAGATGGGCGATATCGGCATTTACGGCGAAGGCAAACGCATGCATGGGAAATTAATTCCGCATTACCAGACTTATTTCGGCGGCAACGGCCTTGCAGGCGGAGGGCTAGCGATCAAAGGCCCGTCTGTGCCCGCGGCGCGCATCGAGAGCGCGGTGCAGCGAGTGCGCGCGGCTTTTGAAAAGGATCATCATCCGGATGAAACTTTTTTCTACTGGACACGGCGTCGCGGCATCGAATATTTCAACGTGCTGCTCGCCGATTTAGTGCAGGTTCCGGAAACGGAAGTCGGGGCGGTGCTGCGTGACCACGGCAATAATCAGGACTTCAAGGTGCTGCAGCTCGGCGGTGGAGAATGCGCCGGCGCGACTCAGATGCTGGTGGGCTCGAACTTCTTCGAAGCTGCTCACGAGCGCGGCTACCGCAATGCGCTGGTGTTCCAGCGCAAGTACAACGAGGCGGTGAAATGCGCCGAAGCGATTGCCCGCTTGATTGGGCAGGGCGTGGTGCACCTGCTGGGCGGCAATAACAAGCAGGAAAGCCTTTCTGATCTCGGCGCCGAACTCGTTGGCCTGTTGTCGGACCAGCCCGAACTTGGCGAGCAACTGGCGGAGTTTGGTGCCGCGTTCACACACGATTCCGAAGAGTGGACTGACAAAGAACTCACCCCCTTGTTTGCCAGGCTGGACAATTGGACCATGGAGGTCGCTGAATTGTGCATCAGCCGCGACCGCCAGCTCGATCTTTCAGGCGCGCTGCCGGCCCCGCTTGCCGTGCACAAAGCAATTCCCGTCGCGGCGCAGGCTGCTGTGGCCTGAACATGATTACCCGCAACAAACCGCAGCTCTCTGTCGAAGCGGGAGCGGCTCCGGAGCGCAAAGCTGAAAGCGTAACAGCGCTGCTCTCGAAAATCGAGAAAGACTATGCGCCGGCCGTATTTGCAAGCAGCTTTGGCGCCGAGGACATGGTGCTGCTTGATCTCATCGTGCGTTTCGCTCCCGGAATCGAAGTTTTCACCCTGGATACCGGCCGTTTGCCTGAGGAGACCTATGCGCTCATGAAGAGAGTTTCGGAACATTACGGCGTCAAGGTGCGCGCGTATTTCCCTGAAGCCCGGGCGGTCGAAGAATACGTGCGGCAGCACGGGCCCAACGCGTTTCATGACAGCGTGGTATTGCGCAAGGCGTGCTGCTTCATGCGCAAGGTGGAGCCGCTCAAGCGCGCGCTCAAGGATAAAAAAGCCTGGATCACCGGCATGCGACGCGAGCAATCAATGACTCGCAGCGATATTCACGAATCGGAATTCGACCAAGACCATGGTTTACACAAGTTCAATCCTCTTTACGACTGGACTGAAAAAGAAGTGTGGGCCTACGTTCGCGCCAATAACGTGCCTTACAACGCGCTGCATGACAAGGGTTATGCCAGCATCGGCTGCGCACCCTGCACCCGCGCCATTACGCCGGGCGAGGACATACGCGCTGGGCGCTGGTGGTGGGAAAACAGCGACACCAAGGAATGCGGGCTGCATCCTGACCCGCATGGGGTCGCTGTTTCGGCTGAGGCTAACGTGAGCAAAGCTAACGTTAAGGGTTTGAAAGAACCCGGCCGCAGCCAAAATGCCAAGAACAAGGAATGCGGTCTGCACCGCAAAAGCGAGGCGGCATGAGCGGGCCAGCTGCATTGCGCAAGCAAAATTTTGCTGTCGAAGAGGGGCGTTCGCATTATCTAAGCCATCTTGAAATGCTGGAGAGCGAATCCATCCACATCCTGCGCGAAGTGGCTGCGGAGTGCAAAAGCCCGGCGCTGCTGTTTTCCGGCGGCAAGGATTCGATTGTGCTCTTGCGCCTGGCGGAGAAAGCATTTCGTCCGGCGCGCTTTCCGTTTCCGCTGCTGCACATTGATACCGGGCACAATTTCCCCGAAGTAATTGCTTTCCGCGACCACCGCGTGAAACAGCTCGGTGAGCGCCTCATCGTGGGCTCGGTCGAGGATTCCATCAAGGCCGGGCGCGTGGTACTGAAGAGTGAAACCGAAAGCCGCAATGTCCATCAGTCCATCACGCTGCTCGACACCATCGCCGAACACGGTTTTGATGCCTGCATTGGTGGCGCGCGGCGTGACGAGGAAAAAGCGCGCGCCAAGGAGCGCATCTTTTCCTTCCGTGACGAGTTTGGGCAATGGGATCCGAAAAACCAGCGTCCCGAACTGTGGGACTTGTACAACACCAAAGTGCATCCCGGCGAGCACATGCGCGTATTTCCGATCAGCAACTGGACTGAGCTCGACGTGTGGCAATACATCGCGCAAGAGCAATTGGAAATCCCGGCGATTTACCGCTCCCACCGGTGTGCGGTGATTCGCCGCGGCAGCGGCTTGCTGCCGGTTACGCACTTGGTGCAGCCGCGGCCGGGCGAGAAAGTAGAAAACATCAATGTGCGTTTCCGCACCGTGGGCGACATGACCTGCACTTGCCCGGTGGAGTCCGACGCGGTGACGCTGGAACAAATCATCGCCGAGACCGCAGCAACCCGCATCACAGAACGCGGCGCGACGCGCATGGACGACCAGACCTCCGAAGCTTCGATGGAGCTTAGAAAGAAAGAGGGTTATTTCTGATGTCCGCCGTCGAAAAAATCGCTCTCCGGAATATGGAGCTGCTGCGCTTCATCACTGCAGGCAGCGTGGATGACGGCAAAAGCACGCTCATCGGCCGGCTGCTTTACGATTCCAAATCGATTCTCGAAGACCAGCTCTCGGCGATTGAAAAAACCACCCGGCGCAGAGGCATGGACGGAGTGGATTTGTCGCTGCTCACCGATGGCCTGCAGGCGGAGCGCGAGCAGGGCATCACCATAGACGTGGCTTACCGCTATTTCGCCACGCCCAGGCGCAAATTCATTATCGCCGACACTCCCGGACACGAGCAGTACACCCGCAACATGGTGACCGGCGCTAGCACCGCCAATCTCGCGGTGATTTTGATTGACGCGCGCAAAGGCGTGCTCACCCAGTCGCGCCGCCATGCTTACCTCGCGTTGCTCCTCGGCATACCGCACCTGGTGGTGGCGGTGAATAAGATGGACCTGGTGGGTTATTCGCAGGACGTGTTTAACTCCATCAAGAAGGAATTTTCAGCTTTTGCGAGCCAACTCAACCTGCATGATGTGCGATACGTTCCAATGTCCGCGCTGCACGGCGACATGGTGGTGGAGCGGGGTGAAAACCTGGCGTGGTACAACGGCTCGCCGCTGCTTGAATTGCTGGAAACCATCGAGATCGCGAGCGACATCAATACCAGCGATTTCCGTTTCCCGGTGCAGTGGGTGTGCCGTCCGGCTGACCCGGCATACCAGGATTACCGCAGCTACATGGGGCGCATTGAGTCGGGCGAGATTCAGGTCGGCGACAGCGTTACGGTGCTGCCATCCGGGCTGACATCGAAAGTAAAAGAGATTGCCACTTTCAATGCCAGCCACGAGCTGGCGTTTGCGCCGCAATCCGTCGCTATCCGGATCGAAGACCATATCGACATTTCGCGCGGCGACATGATTGTGAAGAGCGGCAACCACCCGCGTGTCGCCAGGGAATTCGACGCAATATTGTGCTGGCTCTCCGAACAGCCGCTTGATTTGCGCCGCAAGTATTTCGTCAAGCACGCGGCCAAGACGGTGAAGGGTTTGATTTCGAAACTCGACTACCGCGTGGATGTGAATACCCTGCAGCAAGACAGCGTGCCGCAACTCAAAATGAATGAAATCGGGCGTGCCAGACTCAAAACGCAGCAACCCCTGATGTGCGATGCTTACGACAAAAACCGCGCTACCGGCTGCTTTATCATGATTGATGAAGCAACGCATAATACGGTCGCTGCCGGGATGGTTATCGAGGCAGGACAATGAACGGT
Source organism: Burkholderiales bacterium (assembly GCA_035319205.1). GTDB lineage: Bacteria > Pseudomonadota > Gammaproteobacteria > Burkholderiales > JAHFRG01 > JAHFRG01. Next base: position 4,716 of record DATHDD010000165.1, read on the forward strand.
AAAGTGTATTTGATAGGCGCAGGGCCAGGAGCGCCGGATTTGATCACCGTGCGCGGCGCAGAGATTCTCAAACGCGCCGACATTGTATTTTACGATGCGCTAGTGCATCCGGATACATTGGCATTCGCGCCTCGCGCCAAAAAAGTAGCGGTAGGGAAGCGCTGCTCGCGTATTTCAACCGACCAGCGCTTCATCAACCGCAATCTGGTGGAGGCGGCGCAAAAATATCAGATCGTAGTCCGCCTCAAAGGCGGCGATCCCATGCTGTTCGGTCGCGCACAGGAAGAAATTGCGGCGCTTAAAAAAGCCGGGATTGAATACGAAATAGTGCCTGGCGTGACGGCTGCCCTGGGAGCCAGCGCCGAAGTCGGCGTATCGCTCACCTGCAGGGGTTTAAGCCGCAGCGTGGTGTTTGTCACGCCGCGCGTCGGGGAGGGAGAGCAAGCGGCTGATTGGGCCAAAAGCGTGCTCGCTTCGGATACCGCGGTGCTATACATGGCCGCAGGGCAAGCAGCACAGATTTCCGGGATTCTTCTTGGCCAAGGGCTGCCCGCGGCAACTCCAGCAGTGGTGGTGGAAAAAGCCACTCTACCCGAATCGCGGAAGTTCCATACCACGCTTTCCGGTATGCGTAATGCGGGACAATGGAACCTTCAAGGGCCGGCGCTGATTTTCCTTGGCGAAGTATTTCGAGAAGCGGCGGTCGCGGACACGGCAATCGAAGAGCTGCTGCACACGCTTAAAGCGGTTTCCGCAAACTGATCCCCTTCTTTTTTAATTCACTGCATCAAATCGCTGTTGTTTCGTGCAGCTGACGCAGTAGCCGCGAGCTTGAAGGCACTGTAAAATTCACGCTTTTAGCGTGCGTTCCCATGTTGATTTCGCGGGGCATCCCCGACAAAGCCTCAGCGCCGGTGGCGTTGACCATCGGCAATTTCGACGGCGTTCATCTTGGACATCGCGCAATACTCGCTCGTCTCGTTGAAAGCGCGAGGTCCAAAAGCCTGGTTTCCTGCGTGCTGACTTTCGAGCCGCACCCGCGCGAATTTTTTTCGCCCTCTTCCGCACCGGCGCGCTTGAGCAATTTACGGGAAAAGCTGGAAGCATTCGCGTCGCTGGGAGTGGAACGCACGCACATTTGCCGCTTTAACCGCAACTTTGCCGATCTAAGCGCGCAGGAATTCATCGAGCGCGTGGTTTGCCGTGGTCTCAATGCGAAGTGGCTGCTGGTGGGAGATGATTTCCGATTTGGCAGGAAGCGCGCCGGCGACCTTGCCCTGCTTCAGGCGGAGGGAAAGAAACGGGCATTTGAGGTATCAGCCATGTCCAAAGTCATGGTTAAAGGCCAACGTGCTTCCAGCACTATGGTGCGCGATGCTTTGGCATTGGGCAATCTGGAGCAGGCACGCGAGTTATTGGGGCAACCTTACAGCATCAGCGGCAGGGTAGTGCATGGAGACAAGACCGGACGCAAAATCGGTTTTCCCACAGCAAATATCAGGATCAAGCATCCGCGTCCTGCGCTGGGCGGAATTTTCGCCGTGGAGGTTGCAGGGATTTCCGAGTATCCGCTGAAAGGGGTGGCAAGCCTGGGAGTGCGGCCGACGATCAAGGACAACGGCGCACCCTTGCTCGAAGTCTATGTGTTTGACTTTGACAGCGAGATTTATGGGCAGCATGTACAGGTGAATTTCCTGCATAAATTGCGGGACGAGGAAAAATATCCCGACATCGAGACCCTGAAGGCGCAAATCCGCCGTGACGTGAAGAATGCGGAAAGTTTTTTTAACCGCTGAGACGCTGAGGCGCAGAGGATTGCATAACTTATTTCGAATTGTTGCTGATTTTAGGTTTTATCCGCGTCTCTGCGCCTCTGCGGTGAAATGGCAACCGGAAATTAAATGACAGACTACAAAAAAACGCTGAATTTGCCTGACACGCTTTTCCCGATGCGCGGCGATCTTGCCAAGCGCGAGCCGGCGATGATCAAAGAGTGGCAAGGCAAGAAGCTCTATCAGAAAATCCGCGAAGCCGCCAAGGGGCGCCCCAAGTTTATTCTGCATGACGGTCCGCCTTATGCCAACGGCGACATTCATATCGGGCATGCGGTAAACAAGATTCTCAAGGACATCATCGTCAAGAGCAAAACCCTGGCGGGTTTCGACGCGCCCTATGTTCCGGGCTGGGATTGCCACGGCTTGCCGATTGAGCATGAAGTGGAAAAGCAGCACGGCAAGAACATGGACCCAGAAAAGTTCCGCAAGCTTTGCCGCGAATATGCGCAGTCGCAAATCGAGCGGCAGAAAGCGGATTTCATCAGGCTCGGCGTTCTGGGCGACTGGGATAATCCGTATCTAACGATGAATTTCAAGACCGAGGCCGAGGAAATCCGCGCGCTCGGGAAAATCCTGCACAACGGTTTTCTCTATCAGGGCGAGAAGCCGGTCAACTGGTGTATAGACTGCGGTTCGGCGCTGGCTGAAGCGGAAGTGGAATACGAGGACAAAGTTTCCGATGCGATTGACGTTGCATTTCCGGTAATTGACCGTGATAAGTTGAAAGACCTCTTTGAGCTGGATGAATTGCCAAGTCTCCCGGCTTACGCGGTGATTTGGACCACCACTCCCTGGACTTTGCCGGCAAACCAGGCGGTGAGCGTTAATCCAAAAGTTTATTATTCGCTGGCCCAAACTCCTAAATGTTTGCTCATTCTTGCCACAGACCTGGTACCGGCGTGCATGAATCGCTATGGATTGAAGTACGAACTGTCTCGTCATGCTTGCGAGGGTAAAGAGCTTGAGCATCTGTCTCTCGGTCACCCGTTTTATGAGCGCAAAGTTCCCATAATCCTCGGCGAACACGTGACGCTGGAGGCCGGGACCGGCCTGGTGCACACCGCACCGGCGCATGGGCTGGACGATTACGTCATCGGCCAGAAATATCATCTGCCGGTCGACAACCCGGTGGGGAGCGACGGCCGATTTTACAAGACTATTCCACTGGTAGGCGGGCTTTTGGTCTGGAAAGCCAACGAGGTGATAATCGCCGAATTGCGAAAAAGAAACCTCCTGCTTAAATCGGAAAAACTGCAGCACAGCTACCCGCATTGCTGGCGCCACAAGACGCCGATCATTTACCGTGCCACCCATCAGTGGTTCATCGGCATGGATGGGCCGGAAAGACAAGGCAAAACTTTGCGCCAGACCGCCATCGCAGCGGTTGACGCGACGCAGTTCTACCCGGCATGGGGCCGCGCCAGACTGGATGGCATGATCGCCAACCGCCCGGACTGGTGTGTCTCGCGTCAGCGCAACTGGGGGGTGCCGATACCATTTTTCATTCACAAGGAAAGCGGCGAGCTTCATCCGCGCACGCCCGAGCTGCTGGAGCAAGTCGCCAAAAAAGTCGAAAAGCAGGGGGTCGAGGCCTGGTTCAGGCTTGATGCGAAGGAACTGCTGGGGGACGAGGCGAAAGACTATCGCAAGATGACTGATACGCTTGATGTCTGGTTCGACTCGGGCACCACGCATGCCACGATTTTGCGCCAGCGCAATGATCAGCGTTATCCCGCCGACCTT
>DATHDD010000166.1:0-4072 GCA_035319205.1 Burkholderiales bacterium
CCCACAGCTAAGGACAGCATGGCGACAAAGATAATAGTCATTGCAGCAAGCACTGCCCAACCCTGACGAGTGTCGCCGACCATGCGCCCGAAGGTGTAGCAAAGCGCGACAGGAATCAAAAGAATGGACAGCATTTCAATAAAATTGGAAAACGGCGTCGCGTTCTCGAAAGGATGCGCGGAGTTAACGTTAAAGAAACCGCCGCCATTGGTGCCGAGCTGCTTGATTGCAATTTGCGACGCAGCCGGGCCAACGGCAATGATCTGCTCCTTCGCCACCGTTTTTTCCGTGACGGGATTGCCTTTCTCATCCTTGACAGGTTGACCAGCAGCGTCGAGTTTCGGAGTGTCGTATTCAACCGATTCCACCAGCGGCACGGTGGGATAAGCCGAGAAGGTTTGCACCACACCCTGGCTGGCAAGCAGGACCGCAACGATGAGAGCCAGCGGCAGCAGGATATATACAGTCGTGCGGGTGAGATCAACCCAGAAATTGCCGAGGGTGTTCATGGTCTTGCGCGCGAAGCCACGAATCAGTGCAACCAGCACTGCCATGCCGCTCGCCGCGGACAGGAAGTTTTGCACCGTGAGCGCCGCCATCTGGGTGAGATAGCTCATGGTGCTCTCGCCGCCGTAGCCCTGCCAGTTGGTGTTGGTAGCGAAACTCACTGCGGTGTTAAAAGATGAATCGGGGGTGACGGCTGCAAACGATTGCGGGTTGAGAGGCAAATAAGCCTGCAGCCGCTGCAGCGCATAGACTGCAAGTGCCCCGAGCAGATTGAATATCAGCATCGCCACCGCGTACTGCGTCCAGTGCATCTCCTGCGTGGGGTTGACACCACATAACCTGTAGATCAGCTTTTCGACTGGTGTGCCGATGCGATTCAAAAATGCGTTGCTGCCCTCGTACACGCCTGCCATATAGGCGCCGAGAGGTTTCGCCAATGCGAGCAGTACGACCAAATAGAGCGCGAGCTGCAAATAACCATTGCCAGTCATCAGAATTTCTCCGGGAAGAATAGCGCGACGACTAAATAAACAAAGATGGCGAGAGCCAGTATCAAGCTCAGCAGATAGGTCCAGCTCATGGCTTGTTCCTTAGCCGTTCAAAGGCATAAGCCAAACCAATAGTGAGCGCGAAGAAACTGACAATCACCGCTACGAAAATGACGTCCATCACATGAGCCTCCGATCAGGAAACGTTATAGTGGGAACTATAGGTACGAGTGAATTAAAATCCTGTAGAGATAAACGTGCAGCGTATTAAAAAGTTGTAGAAACTTGAAGCAAACAACGAAATATGAGATGTACTTCCATTTTGAGCATAAAGTGAACATCCGCTTTGGGTCGATAGCAGGCGCTGAGTGCCTGCCCTTCGATCGGGGCTCGTAACTAGTGCCTGCGGATTATTTGGAGAAGTTCTTTCATCACGCGGGAATTCTGGATGGCATAGCAAAAAAATTCTGCTCTAGCTCCTTATCCAGGTTTTACTTGGGCCTTCAACCGGATCGATCGATCTTTATGCAACACAGTATTAGAATGGTTGCTCCTGCTTGCTTACAGGGCGCCCGATGGAACAATCAGAACAACTCAAGCAATCCCGCGTCGCGCTCGCCATAGCCGCCCTTGGCGTCGTCTACGGGGACATCGGAACCAGCCCCCTTTACGCCGAAAAGGAAGTCTTTAACCCCAGTCACGGCATCCCCTTTTCCGTTGCGAATGTTTTGGGCGGTGTCTCCGCAATCTTCTGGGCGCTGATGCTCATCGTGACCCTCAAGTACGTGATCCTAATTCTGCGCGCCGACAACAAAGGAGAGGGCGGGATCATGGCGCTGCTTGCGCTTGCGTCAGTATCGGTTAAAGAGCGCGCGAAATGGGGCATTTATCTCGCGCTCATCGGCATATTCGGGGCCGCACTCTTTTACGGGGACGGGGTGATAACTCCCGCAATCTCGGTGCTGAGCGCAATCGAAGGCCTTGAAGTGGCGGCACCGGCGCTAAAGTCCTACGTTGTCCCGCTTACCGTTATTGTCCTGATCGCCCTCTTCGCATTTCAACGAAAGGGAACGGCAGCAGTCGGAGCACTATTCGGGCCGGTCATGATGCTGTGGTTTGCAACGCTTGCTGTGAGCGGCATCTTCAATATTTTGCGTGCCCCGGACGTACTTGCCGCGTTGAATCCCTTTCACGCGCTTGACTTTCTCACCGGTCATGGCCTCGCGTCCTTCGTTGTGCTCGGTGCAGTCTTTCTCGCGGTAACAGGAGCGGAAGCTCTCTATGCCGACATGGGCCATTTTGGAAAAAGCGCGGTTCGCCAGGCGTGGTTCTGGCTCGTATTCCCTTCACTGGCCTTGAATTACTTTGGGCAGGGCGCGCTGCTTATCGCCAATCCCAAGGCGCTCGAAAATCCCTTCTACCTGATGTTCCCGGAATGGGCCTTGTACCCGATGGTAATACTGTCCACCGTAGCTACGGTTATTGCGTCGCAGGCGGTCATCTCAGGCACATACTCGATAACCAAGCAGGCAATTCAGCTTGGCTTCCTGCCCCGAACAAGAATCATTCATACATCCGCAAAAGAGATAGGACAGATTTATGTTCCGAACCTCAACCGGATGCTGCTCATCGCGATCATCGCGGCTGTTATTCTCTTTGGTTCCTCGACCAACTTGGCGTCAGCTTACGGCCTAGCTGTGTCCGGGACCATGCTGATCACGACATTGCTTACTTTTTTTGTTGTGCGCTACGGATGGCATTACAACCTGCTGCTAAGTATCTTGGCAACGGGTTTTTTCCTGCTGATTGACACGGCATTTTTCTCCGCGAACCTTATCAAGCTGATCGAAGGTGGCTGGTTCCCGCTCACCATGGGAGCTTTCATTTTCATAATCATGACGACCTGGCGCCGCGGGCGAGAGATTCTTTTTCATCGTCTACGCAGCGAGTCGATCCCGCTCGAGTCGTTTATGCAGTCGCTGTTCACCGACCCTCCACAGCGCGTCCCGGGCACGGCAGTTTTTCTCACCGGGACTCCGGAAGCCGTTCCGCACGCGATGCTGCACAACCTTGCGCATAACAAGGTCATCCATGAGCGCATAGTCTTTTTGACTGTCGTAATCCGGGAACAACCGTGGGTGCCTATTCACGAACGCATCGCCGTCGAGCCTCTCGAACATAACTGTTATCGAATAAAGCTCTACTTCGGCTTCCAGGATCGTCTCGACGTACCAAAGGCGCTCGAGGCGTGCAAGGATTGTGGCCTCGTTTTCACTATGCTTGAAACTTCATTCTTCGTCAGCCGCGAGACCGTTATACCGACCCTCGGACATGAAATGTCGCTCTGGCGGGAACGCCTCTTTGCCACCATGACCCGGAACGCCAGCGGCATTGTGGAATATTTTCATATTCCGGTTAATCGCGTTATAGAGCTGGGCACGCGAATAGAAATCTGAAATATTGCAATCGATGCCTGACCAGCTTTCGGCATTAGTAGATCGAAAGTACCACGTGTGCGCCATGCCGCGCCCAAGACAAAAACGGAAGAAAATGTTATGGTCGTTCATCGTATTACTGCCAGTTCTTTATATCGCATCATCCTTTGACCCACCTTCGCCCAACGTGAAGACAACCGCATGAGTCGGATTATTTGAGTCGGTATTGTGAACAAATTCGACCCTTACTCCTTAGGAACCATTTAAATCCGTTTGGAGACATCAGATGCTGAGCCTTGTGCTTTCGACTGTAGCCTTTTTTGTTGCGAGCTACTTCATCAAACGCTATCTGGTCGAAATGGGTATACCGAAAAGCATGACACGGGGTCTCGTGATATTTTGCCTGGCGGCAGCTATCGCATACGGGGTAGCATTTATTGCCGACTGGGCTGTGCCTTGACTTGGATGCGCCCAAGAATCCCGGTCTATTACTGGACCCATAACGATGGCTCCCCGAGTAAGGCTCGAACCTTTTACCTGCGGATTATTTGAAGCGGTGCGTTCTGTCGCGTGGGGATCCTGGATAGACTGGCATCGCGAATCCATTCGATTATGGCTCATTTTATATGCTTTATAATCGTC
>DATHDD010000167.1:0-3085 GCA_035319205.1 Burkholderiales bacterium
GCAAGCCGAATTATCCGGCCGGCAGTTTTTTCCATGGCTACGGCTTTTTCTCACGTAGCAAGAGCGTATTTCATGATGTGCCAGTTTACAGGGTGCCGCTGATTCCGAGAGGGAAAGGGCAAAGCTGGCGCCTGGTATTGAATTATTTCTCCTTTGTTTTTTTCGCCAGCATGTTCGGGCCGTTTCTATGCCGCGGCAGGTTCGATCTGATTTTTGTGTACGAACCATCGCCGATCACCGTATGCCTGCCGGCAATTATATTGAAATGGCTTAAACGAGCGCCGCTCGTCCTGTGGGTGCAGGATCTGTGGCCCGAAAGCCTGTCCGCCACGGACGCAGTGCAGTCCCCGTTCATTCTGAATTGGGTGACAAGACTGGTGCGATTTATCTATCGCCACTGCACGTTGATTCTCGTACAATCGGAAGGTTTTATTTCCCGGGTAATTGCACTGGGGGTTGAGCCGGAAAGTGTTCGCTATTTTCCCAATTGGGCGGAATCGCTCTACCAGCCGCTTCATCCAGGAGAGGGCGCGCCCGAACGCGCACAAATGCCCAATGGATTCCGCGTGATGTTTGCGGGGAATATCGGCGCCGCGCAGTCGTTCCAAACCATCTTGTCAGCCGCGGAAAAACTGAAACATCATCAAGACATCCACTGGGTAATTTTAGGAGAGGGTCACAAGAAAGATTGGGTCGCGCGGCAAATCAATGAACGAGGACTCGAAGATAAAGTTCATTTGCTGGGTCATAGCCCAGTGGAAACCATGCCCCGTTATTTTGCGCTTGCTGATGCCATGCTGGTAACCTTGCGTCGCGATCCTGTCTTCGCGCTTACCGTTCCGAGCAAAGTGCAGTCTTACCTCGCCTGTGCCAAACCGATTATCTCCTGCGCTGACGGTGAAACAGCGCGAGTGGTGGATAATTCCGGAGCAGGGATTTCCTGCTCGGCAGAAGATGCGACAAGCCTAGCTGATGCGGTTCTCAAGCTTTACCGGATGAGCCCTAAGGAAAGACAAGAAATGGGGGAAAAAGGCAGGGTCTATTTTGAAATGAATTTCCAGCGCGAGCGCCTTATGGACAAGCTGGAAGGCTGGATGCGGGAAATCGCTGGAAACAAACCATGCGCATCTTAATCCTGGGCGGTTCAGGCATGCTGGGCCACCAGCTGCTTAAACAACTTTCGCTTGCTCACGATGCCCGTGTGACCTTGCGCGGCAAGCGTGCAGAATACTCAGCGTTCGGGTTGTTTAACGCAAAGAACGCCTATCCGGGAATCGAACTCAGCTCAATCAAGCCGCTTGCCGAGGTGGTAAAGGACTTCCAACCTCAAGTCATCGTCAATGCCGCGGGCATAATCAAGCAAAAACCGGAAGCGAAGGAAATCATTCCCAGCCTGGAAATCAATTCCTTGCTGCCGCACCGTTTGGCCATGCTGTGCGAGCAGGTTGGGGCCAGGCTTATCCACATGAGCACCGACTGCGTGTTTTCAGGAAGAAAGGGCGGTTATCGTGAATCCGACGTTTCTGACGCCGGGGATTTGTACGGCAAGAGCAAATTTCTGGGTGAAGTGCATGGGCCGCGCTGCCTGACCTTGCGCACCTCGATTATCGGCAGAGAACTCATATACAAAACCGGCCTGCTCGAGTGGTTTCTGGCGCAGCGCGGCACTGTGCGCGGTTTTACACACGCCATCTTCTCGGGGTTCACAACACTGGAGATGGCACGCATCATGGAAAATATCATAACCGGTTATCCCCGCGCCTCGGGGCTTTACCACGTCTCCAGCGAGCCCATCAGCAAATACGATTTACTGCTGATGATTAAAAGGAAAATGCGACTGGGGACTGAAATCATTCCTGACGGGGAATTCAAGTGCGACCGCAGCCTTGATTCCACGAAATTCCGCTCGGAATTTAAGTATAATCCACCAAACTGGGAAGTCATGATAGACGAGCTGGCACAGGATTATTTGGGAAGAACTAAATGATATTTGCGGATAAAACCATTCTGGTGACCGGCGGAACCGGTTCCATGGGCAAAACCTTCGTGCACCGAGTGCTCTCGGACGAGCTTGGCACGCCGAAAAAAGTGATCGTCTTTTCCAGGGATGAGGCTAAACAGCACGAGATGCGATTGTCTTACCTGCACAAAACCGCCACCACCGATGAAGTCATTTACAACAATTTCATAAATGTCCTCGAATTCAGGATCGGGGATGTGCGCAACTACGACGAGGTATGCTCTGCGGTAAAAAGCGCCGACATCGTGGTTAACGCGGCCGCACTCAAGCAGGTTCCGACCTGCGAATATTTTCCAAACCAGGCCATCATGACCAATTGCATCGGCGCCTACAACATCGTCCGGGCAATCGAGGAAAACAGCTACCCCGTGAAGACTGTCATCGGCATCAGCACTGACAAAGCTTGCAAGCCGGTCAACGTAATGGGTATGACCAAATCGCTGCAGGAGCGCATTTTTATTTCGGCAAATATCTTGAACCTCAACACCCGCTTTATCTGCGTACGATACGGCAATGTGCTCGCCTCCCGCGGCTCGGTCATTCCTCTTTTTCACAGCCAAATCAGAAACGGCGGGCCGGTAACAATTACCGTGCCGGGAATGACACGCTTTTTGTTAAGCCTCGACCAGGCGGTGAACACCGTGTTTACCGCATTGAAACAGGCGAAAAGGGGGGAGACCTACGTGCCGGACGCGCCTTCGGCCACCGTCATGAACATCGCGAAGGCCTTAATTGGCGACCGCAAGATTGAAATAAAAATAACCGGTATCCGCCCCGGCGAGAAAATGCACGAGGTAATGGTCTCCGAAGAAGAAGCGAACCACTGCGTAAAGCGCGGCAATTATTACGCGATTCGCCCCATGCTGCCGGAACTTTCCGACAATGCCGCCAAGGAACCCAATGCTCTCGCCAAGGAATTCAGCTCAGCCGATACGGTGCTTGACTTGCCCGGCACGATGGCGCTGCTCAGGAAAAACCGACTGATGATAGAAGATGTCGATTTGTCCACCGGTGTAGAACTGCTGCGCTGAGACCGGCATCATGACCCCGCAAGCATCAATGAGA
>DATHDD010000168.1:0-24931 GCA_035319205.1 Burkholderiales bacterium
GCGCATCAACCACATCCTGGCCTCGTCGCCATCGGTGCTCTACAGTTTTCAAGCCACAGGAGACAACAATCCCACCTTTGTCAGTGAGAACCTGCGGGAGGTGTTCGGTTACGAGCCGAGCGAGTATCTCGGGGACCGTAACTTTGTGCCGGCCCGGATTCATCCTGACGATACGTCGGATGTGGGTGCTGGGTTTTCGCGCCTGTTCAAGGAAGGACATCTGACCAATGAATACCGTTTCCGCCGTAAAGACGGCAGCTACTGCTGGGTAAGTGATGAATTAAGGATCATTCGCGATGCTGCCGGCAAGCCGGTTGAGGTCGTTGGATCCTGGAGCGACATCTCGGCACGCAAGGAAGCAGAGGCTGCAGTTGCCGCGGTTCACTCACGCATCAACCACATACTGGCATCTTCGCCCGCGGTACTCTACAGCTTTGCGGCGACGGGAGACTATGCGCCCACCTTTATTAGTGAGAATGTGCGGAAGGTGTTCGGTTATGAGCAAAGTGAATATCTCGAGAACCCCAATTTTGTGCCGGAGCGGATTCATCCGGATGATGCAACGCGGGTCGGGGGCGGCCTGGCGCGCCTGTTCAAAGAAGGGCATCTGATCCACGAGTACCGTTTCCGCCGTAAAGACGGCAGCTATTGTTGGGTAAGTGATGAATTAAAAGTCATACACGATGATGCCGGCAAGCCGGTTGAGGTTATCGGGTCCTGGAGTGACATCTCTGCGCGAAAGCAGGTGAAGGATAAGATAATTGGCTTACTCAAAGCCACATCTTTGTTTGGATCACTTGATGAGTCTGCGATTAGAGATATTGCTGCTTTATCGAACTCTGTTCAATTGATGGGAGGTATGCAACTCATACAGCAGGGTGATCCAGCAGATTCATTTTATTTGGTGATCAGTGGACGAGTACGCACTTTCGTTACTAAAGATGATGGCATCGCACATATGACCGGGGAAGTTGGGAGAGGGGAACTTGTAGGTGAAACAGCGGTTTTAACAGGGGAACCCCAGCCAGAATCTGCAAGAGCCATAAGGGATACTGAATTGCTTCAATTTTCCAAAGATGCATTTTACCGGCTCGTAGAAAGTCATCCGAAAGCGGTGCTATTACTTTCTAAAAATATCGCTATCCGCTATCAACGGGAAATACATGGCACCCACGCGAGTTCTGTCATATCAACTATCGCCGTCATTCCCGCAGGTCACGGTGTGCTTATATCAGACTTCGCAAAGCGCCTTGCCGCTTCACTTTCTGAGTTTGGATCGACCGTTCATTTGGATGTTCATCGTGTTGAACAAGCGTTAGGTCAAGAAAGCGAAGAGAAAGTAAAAGAAGACCGCATATTACGATGGCTTAATAAGCAGGAAGCCCGTAATCAATTTATCATTTACGAGTCAACATTAGAACCCTCGTCCTGGTCGCGCCGATGCATACGCCAGGCAGACCGAATCATTCTAGTCGGGGTCGCAGGAAATAACCCTGATTTAAATACAATCGAGAAGGAAATCTCATCCCAACAAGGCGACCAGCCTATAGCTCGACAAGAACTTGTACTTTTGCACCCGAATAGGGACAAATTACCATCTGGAACTATAAAATGGCTCGAACGTCGAAATGTGGCTAATCATTACCACATAGTGTCAGATAGCACCGACGATTACAAACGGCTGTGTCGTTTTTTGACCGGGCGCGCAATTAGCCTGGTCCTTGGTGGTGGTGGGGCGAGGGGATGCGCGCACATAGGTTTAATTCGCGCTTTGCAAGAATTTAATGTTCCCATTGATTCAATAGGTGGAACGAGTATGGGTGCAGCCATGGCGAGCTGCTTTGCATTAGGACTCAACCCTGATGACATACTAACCGCAATCGAGAAATTTTGGCTTATTGACCCTTTAAAAGAATACACGCTCCCCGTTGTTTCACTCATTGCAGGCAGAAAGCTGAACCAAGCCTTACAAGACATGTATGGTGATGTTCAGGCTGAAGACTTATGGGTCAAATATTTTTCAGTTTCGGCCAACCTGACAAATGCAAAAACGGAGATTCACAAAACAGGGCCCGTTTGGAAGGGAGTGCGTGCCAGTATGTCTATCCCTGGACATATCCCCCCCATCGTTTTTAACGGGGAACTTCATGTTGACGGTGGCGTACTCAATAATCTTCCGGTCGATGCAATGCGCGAGATATGCGATGGAATCATTATTGCCAATAATGTCAGCTCGCAGGTTGATTTGACAGTGACCGGAAAGAGTGAAGGTACGTATTCAGGTTGGGACTATGTGATGAATACTTTAAAACCATCGTCCAAGAAGTTGGAGATGCCCGGTATTTTAAAAATTCTCATGCGTGCCGGCACATTGTACAGCGTAAAAGCGGTCAATGTTTCAAAAGCCATGGCCGATATCTACATGCAGCCGCCGATTGACAAATATGAACTTTTAGACCTCGGACCGGCACGTGAAATAGAAGAAGTTGGACACCAGTACGCACGTGAGGTAATAAGTAAACAGTTACACGAAAATGCACTGTTGAAAAAAGCATTACTGATGTGAAATCTTTTAATCGAGGCCAAGTTTAATTGCCGGATCGCGGTTATTTGTTTCGGTCAGCGAGTCCGTCCGCATCATCCGCGAGCTGCAGGGCCTCATCCAGAATCAGCTTGCCGAGCGCACCGGGATTCCGCAATCAACGCCGTCAGTAATCGAGAACTTTCGCGTTCGCCTTGGGGTTGAACGCGCCGAAGTGATCGCACGCTCGCTCAAATGTAATCCCGCTGTACGCAAAGAGCTTGCAGCGTTTCGTACGCTATTGTCCGAGATGTGCTAGGGCGGCGTGCAGGGGTGCGCTGGAGATCTGAATTATTCCACTGTAAGGCGTGTACATTTCCAGGATCAGGAAGATCGCGCCGGAAACCGACAACGCAGAGACGAACAAGCTGGCGACCACGGTCGTGTTGGGAGGAGCAAACAGGCCGAAGCTGATGAAAATAATGGTGAGCCAGAAAACCAGCACGACCAGCAACGGCAGGGAAACCGATGTGGTGCTCTGTGCGTACATCAACCAACGCGTTTGTCCGAGACCAATTGCAATACTCAACGCCTGGGCTTGGAGCGAACGTTGTGTGTCGTCCTTCGGCAAGAGCCCCTGTATTTTGTCATAGATAGCTTCGTTACCGACGGACGGCGGCTCCAATTGGGATGGGCTTGTACTGTCTTTCGGCCAGGTGCGATCGAGGATGCGGACCACGGCACCGCGCAGCAGCTCACGGGTTTCCTTCATCTCCGGCCCGTAATGGGCCAGAATGCGGTCCAGCAAGACAACCTTGGCGGACATCTCGGTCAGCTCGGTGCCCTGCGTATCGAAAGAACTCTTGGCTGAAGCCACCAGCAGGCCAAGAACAAGCGCGGCCATCGTCCCGACCAGTCCTATCCCCAGCTTCACGACATCTTTTGAATCAGCACTCAAATGATGCTGGGGCAAAGCGGCTCGAAGAGCGATTCCAAGCAGCGCGCCTCCGAAAACACACGCTAATGTGATTAAACCGATCGCAATGGAATTCATGATCCACCTCGTAAACCCAAAAAAGAGGAAAGGCTAGCCCTTCCTTAATCTTCAAGATGACCAACAGCAGCTTGAAAAACGGCTATCCGAACCTGCTCAAACTGTAGTGCTCATCGACAAACCGGCGGCACATGGCTAAATCCTCGCCGCTTATTTCTACAATCTTAGTGCCCAGACACATGTCGGTGATATGCCTGACCTCGATTTTGCACTGTAGAACTTTTCCAGGGTATAGCTCGCACTTCAACTCAAGAACTTCCCCAACAGAGAACTTTTGAGTACACATGATCAGGAAACCTATGCTACTGATGTTCTGGATCAGGCAAGGAACCCAAGCGCCCGGAACGGCCAATGCTCCTCTGTGTGTGATAGGAACGCGCAGCTCCGCGCGCAAGTCAGGCTTTTTCATTGGTATTCCCATTCCTTACGACCATCGCATTCCCATCTGAACATATAATTCGGGTATCGTTTAAAAGTAGTTACGTGATGATTACGCTGGTTATCATGTTTCCGTGGCTCCCCGAGTAGGGCTCGAACCTACGACCTGCGGATTAACAGTCCGTCGCTCTACCAACTGAGCTATCGGGGAATTTGGGTATGTGTTTTTGAGGCGCTTATGTTAGCGTTTTGGCCGTTTACGGTCAATCAAACTGGCGGGTAACGATGGGGCGATTACCGATGATGTAAACCGGTTTAATGCACCGTCAGGGCAGTCCAGCGAGTTCTTCAACTTAAAGCTGCGTGGATTCTTTCCAGGGCCTGCTTCAGGTTCTCCATGGACGTCGCGAATGAGAGCCGGATATAGCCTTCAGCGCCAAAAGCTGAACCCGGCACAACCGCAACACCTTTTTCCAGCAGATATTCGCAGAAAACGATATCGCTGGCGTTTTTAAGTGAGCCTTTGGCGTGCAGCCTGCCGATTGCCTGGCGCATGTCGGGAAATGCGTAAAACGCTCCGCCGCTCGGCAAGCATTTCACCCCGGGTATGGCGTTGAGCTTGTACACCACAAATGCATGGCGCTCGCTGAACGCTTTAACCATCGGTAAGATGCAGGACTGATCGCCGTTTAGCGCTGCTTCCGCCGCCACTTGTGAGATCGAAGTCGGGTTGGACGTGCTTTGCGATTGTACGTTTTCCATCGCAGTGATCAGAGCTTCAGGCCCGCCTGCGTAGCCGATGCGCCAACCGGTCATCGAATACGCCTTGGATACCCCATTCAGCACCATGGTGCGCGCATAAAGGTCCGGGCAGGCATTGAGGATATTCACAAACTTGCCCGTTTTAAGCAGGATGTGCTCGTACATGTCGTCGGTGGCGATCAGCACCTGCTGGTGTTTGCGCAAAACTTCACCCAATGCTTTTAGTTCATCCAGTTCGTAAACGGCGCCGGTAGGATTGCTTGGACTGTTGATTACCATCATGCGGGTTCTAGGGGTGATTGCCGCTTGCAATTGCTTGGCGGTTATCTTGAATCCTTGCTCGATGCCCGCTTCAATGATGACCGGCTTGCCTTCCGCAATAAGCACGATATCCGGATAAGATACCCAGTAGGGTGCGGGGATAATGACCTCGTCGCCGGGATTGATATGCGCCAGTACCAGATTAAAGAAGCTCTGCTTGCCGCCGCATGAAACTAGGATTTGATTAGCGGTATAGTCCAAGCCGTTATCGCGCTTGAACTTGGCTATAACGGCGTTTTTAAGGCCGGGCGTTCCTCCCACCGGGGTGTACTTGGTAAACCCCTTGTTTATGGCGGCGATGGCCGCTTCCTTGATGTGCCGCGGCGTATCGAAATCAGGCTCACCCGCGCCCAGGCCGATGATGTCCTTGCCTTCAGCTTTGAGCTTGGCGGCTCGAGCAGTCACCGCCAGGGTGGGGGAGGGCTTGATTAACTGAACGCGTCTTGAAAGTCCCAATTCCTGTTTCCTCGTCGCTGGTTGCAGCGCCAGACATTGCCGGCGTGATAAAATTAAATTTTAAAATGTTTTACGACCTAACCATGGTGCTTAACACAATTTGGGGTAGAGGTGCTACGTGATCTCTACCCCAACCTTAGAATTGCTATGCAAGGGCCATTATTCTACCTGTGATTGCCACTTTCCCCAATAGCCCTTACATACTGCACCAGCCGTTTGAGCCGGCTGGCGACCAGCCCGAGGCAATTTTGCAGCTGGTGTCGGGAATCGAGGACGGTCTTGCCTTCCAAACGCTGCTCGGCGTGACCGGTTCGGGGAAAACCTACACCATGGCGCATGTGATCGCGAGGCTCGGGCGCCCGGCGATCGTCATGGCGCCCAACAAAACGCTGGCCGCGCAGCTCTACGCCGAATTCCGCGAATATTTTCCCGAGAATGCTGTCGAATATTTTGTTTCCTATTACGATTACTACCAGCCGGAAGCCTATGTGCCTTCGCGCGACCTGTATATCGAAAAAGATTCCAGCATCAACGAGCATATTGAGCAGATGCGGCTTTCGGCCACCAAGTCGCTGCTGGAGCGGAATGACAGCGTGATCGTCGCCACCGTATCGGCGATTTACGGCATCGGCGATCCGGTGGATTACCACGGCATGATTCTGCACTTGCGAGAAAAAGAGAAATTAACCCAGCGCGACGCCATCAAGCGCCTCGCTGAAATGCAGTATGAGCGCAACGAGATCGAATTTAGACGCGGCACCTTCCGTGTGCACGGCGATGTACTGGATATTTTTCCTGCAGAAAACTCCGAGACCGCGCTGCGGCTGACTTTGTTCGACGATGAAGTGGAAAGTTTGTCGCTGTTCGATCCGCTGACTGGCCACATCCTGCAGCGGGTAGGGCGTTACACCATCTATCCCTCCAGCCATTACGTCGCGCCGCGCGATACCACGTTGCGCGCCATCGAGGCCATCAAGCTGGAATTGCGCGAGCGCATCGATTATTTCCAGAAACACAACAAACTGGTTGAAGCGCAGCGCATCGAGCAGCGCACCCGATTCGATCTTGAAATGATGAACGAGCTGGGCTTCTGCAAAGGCATTGAAAACTACTCGCGGCACCTGTCGGGCAGAAAGGAAGGCGAGCCGCCGCCTACCCTGATTGATTATCTGCCGCCAAACGCCTTGATGTTCGTGGATGAGAGCCATGTCACCATCCCGCAACTTGGCGGCATGTACCGAGGCGACCGTTCGCGCAAGGAAACCCTGGTGGAATATGGTTTTCGTCTGCCTTCCGCCCTGGATAACCGGCCGCTGCGCTTTGATGAATTTGAAGGCGTCATGCGTCAGACCATATTTGTATCAGCGACACCTGCAGAATATGAGCAGGAACATTCGGGCCAGGTGGTGGAGCAGGTGGTGCGACCTACCGGGCTGGTTGATCCGCGTGTGGAAGTGCGGCCCGCAGCGACCCAGGTGGATGATTTGCTTTCCGAAGTGAATGCCCGCGCGGCTTTAAAGGAGCGCGTTTTGGTAACCACGCTGACCAAACGCATGGCGGAAGATCTTACTGATTATTTCGCCGATCACGGAGTCAAGGTGCGCTACCTGCACTCGGATATCGAGACCGTGGAAAGAGTCGAAATCATCCGCGATCTTCGGCTCGGCGAATTCGACGTGCTGGTCGGCATCAACTTGTTGCGTGAAGGGCTGGACATCCCCGAAGTATCGCTGGTGGCGATACTGGATGCCGACAAGGAAGGTTTCCTGCGCTCAGAGCGCTCGCTGATCCAAACCATAGGGCGAGCCGCAAGGCATATCAATGGCGCAGCGATACTGTACGCCGATACCATCACCGGCTCGATGCGCCGCGCCATAGATGAAACCGAGAGGCGGCGCAATAAGCAGATTCGCTATAACCTTGAGCGCGGCATTACACCGAAAGGCGTGAGCAAGCGCATAAAGGACATGATAGACGGCATTTACGATCCGCAGCTGGCGCAGCAGCAACTCAAGGCGGCGCAGACCGAAGCGGTATACCAGGCGATGAGCGAGAAGGAACTCACCAGGCAAGTGAAACGTCTGGAGAAAGAAATGCTCGACTGCGCCAAGAATCTGGAATTTGAGCGCGCGGCGGAACTCCGCGACCAGCTTAAGGAATTAAAGCAAAGACTGTTCGGGGTAATGGAACACATTTAAAAGGCTCAAGTGATGATTAATTTTCCGAAGCCGGTCAGAAAGCCAGCATACCTCGCGGGTCTTGCCGCATGTCTTATTACAATCCTGTCTGGGTGCGACAGTAGCAGCAATGCGAAGCCGGCGAACCCTGGACCGCCGGCTGCAGTCGTCACGGTGAGCCAGCCAATCCAAAAAGATGTGGTGGAATGGGACGAGTACACCGGCAGGCTGGAGGCGGTACAAACGGTTGAAGTGCGCGCCCGGGTGAACGGCTACATTTCCCAGGTAAATTTCAAGGACGGCGCGAAGGTGAAAAAGGGTGATCTGCTGTACGTCATTGATCCCCGCCCATACATTGCAGAGCGCGACCGTGCCGCTGCTGAAGTCGACCGCAGTCGGGCACAACTTGAGCTTGCGAAGAACGACCTGTTGCGGGCCGAGCAGCTTCTCAAATCACACTTTATATCAGAGGCGGAATACGACACCCGCAGCAAAGGCGTGCGCCAGCAGGAAGCTGCGCTGCGCTCGGCGGAGGCGGTTCTGCAAGAGGCGAAGCTCAATGTGGAATTCACCCAGCTGCGATCGCCCATTGACGGAATTATCAGCAGAACGCTTAAGACTGTGGGCAACCTTGTAGTTGGCGGCAGTAATTCCGGTGAAGCGACGCTGCTAACCTACATTGGATCCATCGATCCTGTTTATGTATACATCGATGCCGACGAGCAATCGGTATTGAAATACCGGCGGCTCGCGCGCGAGGGATTGCGTGAGTCCGCCCGTCAAGGCCCGATCCCCGTGGAAATGGAACTTGCCGACGAAAAGAACTTTCCTCACAAAGGTGTAATTGATTTCGTCGAGCCGAGCCTCGATCCGACCACCGGCACTGTGAGGGCGCGCGGTATATTCCCCAACCCTGATGACCAGCTTACCCCTGGCTTTTTTGCACGGGTGCGCATACACGGCAGCGGCACTTATCCTGCATTGCTGGTTTCAGACACGGCGATCAGCGTGGACCAGGAAAAAAAATACGTATTGGTCGTGAATAGAGACAACATGGTGGAATATCGCGCGGTGAAACTGGGGCCCTTTATTGAAGGCCTGCGCGTGATCAAGCAGGGGTTAAAGCCCGACGACTGGGTGATTGTAAATGGCCTACAGAGCGTGCAACCAGGAGTCAGGGTGAACCCGGAAAAGGTTGATATGGCAAGCCTAGCATATGGGCCCGATGCAGTTGCGGCTCAAGCCAAAGGCGAAAATACGCTGCCCAAGAAGCATGAAACGGGAGCGCATTAAGTGAAGTTGGCGCACTTTTTTATTGACCGCCCGATTTTTGCCGCGGTGCTTTCGATCTTTTTCGTGCTGGTCGGCACCATTGCGTTGTTCAAGCTGCCGGTAGCACAACTCCCCAATGTCGCGCCGCCCACGATCGTGGTCAACGCGAGTTATCCAGGCGCCAATGCTGTTACGGTGTCCCAAACTGTGGCAACTCCGATCGAGCAGGAAGTAAATGGGGTCGAGAACATGCTTTACATGTCGTCGCAATCCACCAGCGACGGCCAGATGAACCTCACCATCACGTTCAATCTCGGTACCGATCTCAACCAGGCGCAGGTGCTGGTGCAAAACCGGGTGGCGATAGCGGAACCGAGACTCCCTGCGGAAGCGCGGCTGAACGGCATCACCACCAAAAAGCGCTCCCCGGATCTCACTATGGTGGTGCACCTGCTTTCGCCGGACAACACCTACGACCAGCTCTACGTCGGGAACTACGCCTATTTGCAGATTAAGGATGTGCTGGCGCGCGTCAGCGGCGTGGGCGACGTGCTGGTATTCGGCGCGCGCGACTACAGTATGCGAATATGGCTTGATCCCGGCAAAGTTGCACAACGTAACCTCACCGCAACTGATGTCGTCAATGCCATCAGGGAACAGAACGTGCAAGTAGCCGCAGGCGTCATCAATCAGCCGCCGGTGCCGAATGCTCGCGAGCTTCAGCTCACAGTCAATACTTTGGGCCGGCTGTGGACCGAAGAACAATTCGGCGACATCGTCATCAAATCCGGAAATGATGGAAAGGTCACGTATCTGCGCGATATCGCGCGCATTGAGCTTGCTGCGCGCGATTATTCCGTGAACAGTTATCTGGGCGGCAAACCCGCCGCAGCGCTGGTGATATTCCAGTTGCCTGGCACCAATTCACTGGAGACCGCCAAGGCTGTGCGCGCCGCCATGGAAAAACTCAAAGAGCGTTTTCCCAAGGGTCTCGATTACCGTGTTGTGTACGATACAACGCTTTTCGTCCAGGAATCCATTCGTGCGGTTATCGAAACCCTGATTGGCGCCATCCTTCTGGTGGTGCTGGTGGTGGTGATGTTTCTGCAGACCTGGCGCGCTTCCATTATTCCGTTGCTTGCAGTACCGGTCTCCCTCATCGGCACCTTTGCCGCCATGGCGGCATTCGGGTTTTCTCTCAACAACCTGTCTTTGTTCGGTCTCGTGCTCGCCATCGGTATCGTGGTGGACGACGCCATCGTGGTGGTTGAGAACGTGCAGCGACATATTGCGCTCGGGCTTAAGCCCAGGGAGGCCACATTCAAGGCGATTGACGAGGTGGCGGGACCGGTGATTGCGGTTGCTGTGGTGCTCTCCGCCGTGTTTGTCCCTACCGCTTTTATCAGCGGTTTGAACGGCCAGTTTTACCGCCAGTTCGCATTGACCATCGCGGTGTCCACTGTCATATCTGCTTTCAATTCGCTTACGCTGAGCCCCGCCTTGTGCTCGCTGCTGTTGCAACCGCGCGGCGCAAAGAAGGATTGGTTCACCCGCTTTTTAGATCATATCCTTGGTTGGTTTTTTCGCTCGTTCAACTGGGTGTTCGAGCACAGCAGAAGCGGGTACACACAAGTGGTCGCGCGCGTAATCCGCATGAGCGCCATCATGCTGGTCATTTATGCGGGGCTGCTTGGCGCCACCTGGCTGGGTTTTGCCAATGTGCCCACCGGCTTCATCCCGTCGCAGGACCAGGGTTATCTCATCGTTTATACCCAACTTCCCGATGCGGCATCGCTTGCGCGTACCAATTCCGTGGTGCAACGCGTGTCGTCGATGATACGCGAAACCCCCGGTGTGCTTGACACGGTTCAATTTGCGGGTTTTGGTGTCGTCAGTTTTGCCAACATTTCCAATGCCGGAACCATCTTTGTGCCGCTCAAGCCGTTCGTTGAGCGCGAACACGATCCCAATCTGTCCGGGGAAAAAATCGCTGCCGAGCTGCGCAAAAAGCTGAGCGTTATCCAAGACGCGTTCGTGGGCGTGTTCCTGCCGCCGCCGGTGCGGGGTGTGAGCACACTGGGGGGCTTCAAGATGCAGGTTCAGGACCAGGGAGGCGCCGGGCCTCAAGCGCTGCAGGCCGCTGCGCAAAAGCTTGCAAATGCGGCCAACAAACAGCCCGGCCTGCAAGGCGTCTTTACCAGCTTCCGTGCCAATGTGCCTCAGCTTTATTTGGATGTGGACCGCGTCAAAGCCAAATCCATGCAAGTTCCTTTGAGTGATGTGTTCAGCACGCTGCAGATTTATCTGGGCTCGCTATACGTCAATGACTTCAATCTTTTCGGACGCACCTACCAGGTGCGGGTGCAGGCGGACGCGCCGTTCCGCTTAAGCGATGAGGACATTCGCTCGCTTAAAACGCGCAATGCCAAGGGCGATATGGTACCTTTGGGCACGCTGATGACAGTCAAAGAAATTACCGGTGCAGACCGTATCACGCGCTACAATTTGTTTCCCGCAGCGGAACTCAATGGAAACACAGTCCCTGGGTTAAGCTCGAGCCAGGCCATCGAAATCATGGAGAATCTTGCGAAGAAGGAGCTGCCCAGGGAATTTGGCACGGAATGGACCGAGCTCATCTTCCAGCAGATTCTCGCCGGCAACTCAGCCATCGTAATTTTCCCGCTATCCGTGGTATTCGTGTTCTTGGCACTCTCGGCCCTGTATGAAAGCTGGTCGCTGCCGCTCGCGATAATTCTAATAGTTCCGATGTGTTTGCTATCCGCCATCACCGGCGTATGGCTGCGGGGTCTGGATAATAATATCTTTACCCAGATTGGCTTCGTGGTGCTGGTGGGGCTCGCGTGCAAAAACGCGATTTTGATTGTGGAATTCGCGAAGCAACATCAGGACCACGGGCTGAACAGGTTTGATGCCGCGGTTGAAGCATGCAGGCTGCGCCTACGGCCCATTCTGATGACGTCGTTCGCATTCATCTTCGGTGTTTTGCCACTGGTGGTTTCAGTAGGTGCCGGCGCTGAAATGCGCCAGGCACTGGGCACGGCGGTGTTCAGCGGGATGCTGGGGGTGACATTCTTCGGGATATTTTTAACCCCGGTGTTTTATGTGGTGATACGCAAGGTTGTTGAGCGCCGCGAAAAGAAAAGTTCCGTGCCAGCGGCGGCCAAACCTGATTTGCCGGCGGGCGGTACCGCGAGCGAAGGTGCCCCGCTGGATAAGCTTTAAAAAAATACGCGATGGGTTTGTGCGACGCGGATAACTTCCGCGCTAATCTGCATTTCCGGGTTGATTTCCTGCCTTCGACCCCAATTTAAACCAAGTTGGCTAATATCTGAACGAGATAAATTCAAATTCCGAGGGAAGACTTATGAATGATATCCTCCAACTGATATTGAATGAGGGTTCACCAGCAGAGGGAAGTCACGGCCAAGAATTTTCGTCAACAGATGGCGTGCTACTTGATGCATACTCCCAAGCAGTGGTTGATGCAGTGGGTAAAGTGGGCCCATCGGTGGTGAAAATCGATGTCAAAAAAACCGCCTCCAGGAGCGATAAGGGTGCTGAAAGGGAAGGGGCACAAGGCAGCGGGTCGGGCGTCATTTTTACTCACGACGGGTTTATTCTGACTAACAGCCATGTGGCGACTCATGCACGAGAACTCGAAGTCACGCTTACTGACGGTCGCCGCTTCCAAGCGGATTTAATTGGAGATGACCCGTACACAGATCTGGCGGTAATCCGGATTGCGGCGCCAAATTTGGTGCCCGCGTATCTAGGAGAATCTCACTCGATACGCGTGGGACAACTTGCAATCGCCATAGGAAATCCATTTGGATTCCAGTGTAGCGTGACTGCGGGTGTGGTGAGCGCATTGGGACGTTCGTTGCGCGCTCAGTCAGGCCGTCTAATTTACGATGTGATTCAGACCGACGCCGCGCTCAACCCTGGGAATTCGGGCGGTCCTCTGGTGGATTCTAAAGGCGTGGTCATAGGTATTAATACGGCGATCATTCTCCCGGCGCAAGGCATCTGCTTTGCAATTGCCATTAATACTGCCAAAGTGGTGGTAAGCCAGCTTTTAAAACATGGCAAAGTCAAGCGTGGCTCAGTCGGCGTGATTGGGCAAAATATTACGCTTCCGCGGCGTGTAGTGCGGTTTCATGGCCTTCCTTCAGAGAAGGGAGTCTTGGTCGTTGCTGTTGAGCCAAACAGCCCGGCGCAAAAATCCGGTGTTCAGGATAGTGATGTAATTATCAGCTATGATGGCCATACTACCGGGGGCATTGATGATTTGCACAAACTGCTGAGCGAAGAGCGTATCGGCAAACGTACGGAGCTCAAGGTATTGCGCCGCTATAGTATGGTCACGTTACCGATAGTTGCTGAAGAATTGGCAGCGAAGTAAAAATGTTGGGGTAAACTTGGTGGAGAAACACGCAGATTATCTTTTCTGCAGATCTCTGATTCGGTTACTTTCAAATCAGACGTTTAATTGGTCGTCTGAGTTGCTTCAGGCTTCACAGTGATCTCAGAAATTCAAGCAGTGCTTCTTGTTCCACGTGAGAAAGCTGCTGGAAATTATGGGACGCCATGCTTGCTTCACCGCGATGCCGGTGAATCGCATCGGTAAAGGTGACTGATGCTCCGTCATGCATCAATCTAGTCCGCAACCTCACCCCCCACAGAGGCGCCGTGCGAACTTTATTTCGCGTGGCTTGCATGCGCTCGAGTGAGAAGTTCTTCCAGGTAATCTTGTATGCATCGTGTCCATAGTGCTCATCCATCGCCATGACTATCCCGTCGCCGGTCCCCACGTTGTGCAATAGAAAATCCGAGAACGGATGAAATGTTTTTCCTCCCAGCGCATCGGGAATCTGAAAAGTTCCGCCGTTGATCATAGTCCCAGCCGGGGCGGTCGTTAAAGCGCGCAAGTGACAAGCGGCGCAGCCGATTCTGTCGAATAGTGCAGACCCTCTCTTTGCTTTCAGTGTCTGCGCAAGCACGTTGTCGCGAGCGGGAGCCTTACTGGCGCGGATGAAGCGGGCGAAATGGTCCACATCATCGAGTCCGTCCGGCCCGGTCGCGCTGTTGGGCTCGGGCGCAGTGTTGCACAGCTTGGTGACTTCATCAGGGAATAATCTGCTTGTTATTCCCATCTCATTCAAGTAGGCGTCTCCTGAGAATGACAATAGGCTCGCGTGCTGGTTCTTCCATCCGAACCGCCCGACTCCCGTTTGCCCGGGAGCCTCGACGATGGGAACGCGGAGCACCTGGCCGCATATAATACCGTTAGTGCTTCGACATTGCTTGCGGGAAATCTCAATCAGGGTTTGATCGGCGATGGCTTCTATGAATCCGTCGCCAAGCAGATTTAGCGAGATACGCGTTGTGCGAATGGTTTCGGATTGCGGCACACGTTCATGAATTTCCGTATCAGGAAAATCCTCGTTGGGACAGATGGCGCGGTCGTTCACCAGCGATCGGCCGGTGATGATTTCGGCGCCGCGGGCAATTGGAATCCTTGGATTCTGGAAGCGGTGGTCCGGTCCAAGATGGCCCACGCGCAATTCCGTAATTTGGCTTGCGCCGCCCGACTTTGGGTCTTGATGACACTCGCGGCAGGATTGCGCGTTGTAGAGAGGGCCCAGACCGTCTTTTACGGTCTCAAATTCGTCAAACTTCTCCTGATCAATCTGGTGGGTCGCGTCATCCACCACCCCATTGCTTTTGTCGTCGAATCCGGCAGGAGCTTCAGGAAGCAGGTGGGCGACAGATGCGAGAGCAAGACTACAGACCAGAAATTGCTACCACAAATCTCATGGGCTCGCTCCATTCCTAACGATGCACTGTCATGGAAATATCCCGCTTGACATTGGAAAAATACATGGTTTTGATTCATGAGTCAACGCACAAGAGAGTTAGGTGCAAAACAGAAAAGAAACATTATCAGATACAAATTAATCTTGATTTTCAGTTGATACTATAATACGCAGGAATTAATTTAGCAGGAATATTTAATCTGCACTCTTAAATTTGTGCCTTTTGCATATTACAAACGCCTAAATGGAGCGCAACAGCGGATTTACCGCCGCAGTGACGGGATTCGTTCGATTAAGCTACCGAAAACACAGCTTGATACGTTGCTTGAGACGCTCAAAAATAACCTTAACAACGATCAAACCAAGGAAGTAGAAGCTGTTTGCCAGCAATTCTTTAACTGCCTGACCGCGGCACTAAATGTTGCAGCAGT
Source organism: Burkholderiales bacterium (assembly GCA_035319205.1). Taxonomy (GTDB): domain Bacteria; phylum Pseudomonadota; class Gammaproteobacteria; order Burkholderiales; family JAHFRG01; genus JAHFRG01. Next base: position 15,210 of record DATHDD010000168.1, read on the forward strand.
GCGAGTTAAGGTTGACGCTACGCGGCCCCATGGACGATGGGGCGAACTCCACGGCCTATACACTCCTGCTGAAAACCGCGATCCGGCAAGGATCGAAGTATGGATGCGCACTGCGCAGCGCAGACAAATTGTGGCGTTCCGAACTTTCTTGAGGACATTGTTGCATGAGTTCTGCCATCACCTGGATTACGAATTGCTTAAACTGCCGGATAGTTTTCACACTGAGGGCTTCTACCACCGCGAATCTAGCTTGTTTAACCAAATCACGCTCCAGAATAATACGGGTGCTTAAAATGCCAGCGATTATTACCCTACAAACAAATTGGCACATGTGGAAAGCATAAAGGTACTTTTTATCTGCACTGGCAATATCTGCCGCTCACCGATGGCAGAAACGGTGTTCAGACGCTATGTTGAGGAAGCCGGTCTGGCAGATTGTATTTCTGTGGATTCGGCAGGCACTCACAGTTATAACATCGGACAGGAACCGGACCAGCGTGCGCAGATTGCAGTGGCAAAGAGAGGTTACCGGATGGACGGTAAGCGCGCCCGTCAAGTAGGCTATGCCGATTTCAATTATTTTGATTATCTTTTGGCGATGGACCAGGGCAATCTGGCGCTTCTAAAGAAACTTTGCCCGCCGGATTGCACGCACAAGCTGGGATTATTAATGCGATTCAGCGCTAATAATCCCGGACCTGAAATACTTGATCCTTACCATGGTGGCAACCGCAGCTTTGAACTGGTGCTGGATATGGTGGAAAATGCGGCCACCGGCCTGCTCGAGCACATCAGCCAAGAGTTGCTTGCACAAAATGCAAAATCGCGATGAATATTTTCAGAAGGTTTTTTGCAGATAGCGCACGAACGTTTCTATGCCTTGCAAAAGCATCTGTATCGCAATCGCGGTGAGAATCAAGCCCATCAGACGCTGAAAGGCCAAAATACCGCGCTCCCCCACCAGCTTGCTGATGCGCTCGCCAAAAGCCAGAATCGCTGCAGAAATGCTAATTGCCACAGTGAGCGCAACGATCCATTCGATGATGCGTGCAGGTTCTTTTGATACCAGTAGCAGGACGGTAGCAAGCGCGGAAGGACCGGCAATGGAAGGAATGGCAAGCGGCACAATGAAGGTTTCGCTGCCGATGCTATCGCCAAAAACGCCCTCCCGGTGGCGGAATATCATGCGTAATGCGATCAGGAACAGGATTACACCTCCGGCGATGCCAAGAGAAGCTTCGGTGAGCCGCAGCAGCCGCATAAACCATGCACCAAAGAACAGGAAAGCAAGCAGCACCGCATAAGCGATGGCGCATTCCCTGAGAACAATGCCGAGCCTGCGCGAGCTTTCGGTGTTGGCCAGTACTGCAATGAAGACCGGGATATTGCCGAACGGATCGACCACCAGAAGCAGTAGAATGGTGGCTGAAACGAAGGAAATATCCACGCGCTGCCCTGAAGAGTTGTGACCTTACTTGCGGGTTTCCACCTGCTCCAGCTGCTCATCTTCGATTGAAGGCAGGGCGGGTCTGATGCGAGGTGTCCTTGGTAGCGATTCGGATGCCGGCAGTTCTTCTGTAATCAACTTGGTTTTTTCAGGGCTGGTTTCTATTTGCACCAGATCACCTGATTCGCTATATAACTCGGCAAGAATCTTTGCGGGCGTTGCGGCTTCGTTGACCACAACATTTTCCTGTACCCCATACACTGGCGCTGACTCGGCATGAACTTGAATACCAGCGCTTGCCTCGCTTGCGGGCTTGGCCTCCTTGGGCTGCTGCCGGGGTGTTTCATTGGTTTGAAAATGCGCTGTTTCAGCCACAGGTGTTGACGGTGCAGTAATCACGGGTTTGGGTGCCTGCGGTACCGGCATGGTGTGGCTATCTTTGCGCTCACCGCGATCGCGCCTGCCGCCTCGTCTGCCGCGTCTGCCTCTGTGTTCACCCATTTCTTGTTGTGAATCGGGTCTCTCCGGTTTGGCCACAGCAGGGCCCGGCTTGGGTTCGTATCGTTGTTGTCGCTGTTTTTGTCCCTGTTGAAATTCTGCACGGTCATGCGTGCGTTGCCGTTCCGGCTGGAATCCTCTTGGTGCGGGTCTGCCTTCCGCACGATCCTTTTTCATGGGGCGCTGTTCAAAATGCTCGCGCCGCCGTCCGCGAACGGGTTGCCGCGCTTTAGCCTGTTCAACTTCTTTCCCCTTTTCCACGTGTTTAAACCAGCCAAGGATTTTTGTAATTAGCGTAGGTTTGGCTGTCCGCATGACCGGGGCAGGTTGCCCGATGGTAATACCTTGCACCGCCGCTTGTTGAGGCACAGGTTTGGTTTCTTGTCCTGACACGGTTGCTTCAGCTTCTGCAACAGGTGCTTCCACCATTTTGTAGCTTGCTGCAGGTTCGGTCTGTGCAATTTCGTCTTGGCGCAAGCGGGAGATGTTGTAGTTTGGTGTCTCCATATGGATGTTCGGGATCAGTACCACGTTGACCCGGAAACGCGATTCTATGGTATGGATTTCCATCCGTTTCTCGTTGAGCAGGAAAGTCGCTACATCAACTGGTACTTGGGCGTATATGGCCGCACTGTTTTCTTTCATGGCTTCTTCCTGAAGAATTCTCAGGACATGCAAAGCCGTTGACTCGGTGCCTCGAATGTGGCCGGTGCCGTGGCAACGCGGGCAGGGCATGTGACTGGTTTCACCCAGTGACGGCTGCAAGTGCTGGCGCGAAAGTTCCATCAGTCCAAAACGCGAAATTTTTCCCATTTGCACACGCGCACGGTCGTAGCGCAGCGCTTCACGCAAACGGTTTTCAACTTCGCGCTGGTTGCGCTGTATTTCCATATCGATGAAATCAATCACGATAAGGCCGCCCAAGTCGCGCAGGCGCAGCTGGCGCGCGATTTCGTCAGCCGCCTCGATATTGGTATGCAGAGCGGTTTGTTCGATATCCGTTCCGCGTGTGGCGCGTGCCGAATTAACATCTATTGAAACTAATGCCTCGGTGTGGTCTATGACGATGGCGCCGCCTGAGGGCAGCAGAACCTGGCGCGAAAATGCAGTCTCGATCTGGTGTTCGATCTGGAAGCGCGAGAATAGCGGAACATCGTCTTTATAAAGCTTGATGCGATTGACATTGTTCGGCATCACATGGCTCATAAACTGCCTGGCTTGATCGTAGATCGCTTCTGTGTCAATCAATATTTCGCCAATCTCGGGATGAAAATAATCGCGAATGGCGCGCACCACTAGGCTGCTTTCCAGGTAAATCAGGGAAGGGGCTTTTTCCTTTTTTGCTGCATTTTCTATGGCATCCCATAACTGCAACAGGTAATTTAAATCCCATTGCAATTCTTCGAAACTTCTGCCGATGCCCGCGGTACGGCCGATGATGCTCATGCCCTGGGGAACATTGAGTTGCGCCATGATGTCGCGCAATTCATTACGCTCCTCGCCCTCGACGCGCCGTGACACTCCGCCGCCTCGGGGATTATTGGGCATCAGGACCAGATAGCGGCCTGCAAGACTGATAAAGGTAGTGAGCGCCGCGCCTTTGGTGCCGCGTTCATCCTTGTCTACCTGGACAATTAGTTCCTGACCTTCTCGCAGCACGTCCTGGATGCGGGCACGTGCGGGGTCAGTGCTTTCTCCGGACTGGAAATAGGAGCGTGCGACTTCCTTAAAGGGTAGAAACCCGTGCCTTTCACCCCCGTAGTCGACGAAGGCGGCTTCCAGGCTGGGTTCGATACGGGTGATGGCACCCTTGTAGATGTTGCTTTTGCGTTGCTCTTTGCCTGCGGATTCAATATCGAGGTCAATGAGCTTTTGACCGTCAACTATCGCGACGCGCAACTCCTCGGATTGCGTCGCGTTAAACAGCATGCGTTTCATTTTATGCTCTCCCGCGCTCTGCACGGGCAGGGCAAACCCTACGCGATTATAATAGCGTTATGTATCGAGTATTCGTCATGTGTTCGTCATAATTTCGGATCAACTAAAACGGACGGACATTTCACTCAACGGGTTTGTCATTAAAATCCTGTTTATCTAAAGGTCAGGACTTGAAAATCTGCTCGGAGCGCGTATCTCTGTTGCTCTCGCTACTTCAATATGGTGAGCGGAGTTAACCAGTTATCAGGTTTTATCTAATGTGTTCAAGCACTTAATGCTGAACCACAGTGCCGGATGATGTTTTCGTACCGGCCTGGAAAACCATGAAACATAAGTATAAGCAAAATGAATGATTTAAGCAAAACATCCGTTTCCTGGGGAAATGTTGGAGAAGATAGTGAAAACCAACGCATAGACAATTACTTGGAGAAGGTTTTAAAAGGAGTTCCTAAAAACCACATCTACCGTATTCTGCGCAGCGGCGAAGTAAGGGTAAACAGCAAGCGCGTTAAGCCGAATTACCGGCTAAAAATTGGCGACAGATTGCGTATACCACCAATTCGTACTGCTAAACCAGCTCGTCAAGGTACCGCGCCGCGTTCCAATCTGCTTCTGGAAGTATTATTCGAAGATGATTATCTGCTTGCTATTAATAAACCCAGCGGTATTGCAGTACACGGAGGAAGCGGGGTCAGCAGCGGTATTGTCGAGTTATTGCGCATGCGCGAGCCTAAACCCAGATTTCTGGAATTGGTACATCGCCTTGACCGCGAAACTTCTGGTGTACTGCTGCTCGCAAAAAAGCGCAGTGCGCTTACCGCGCTTCATCAAATGCTCCGTTCGGGAGAAGTTGAAAAGCGTTATCTCGTGCTGGTCAAGGGTAAATGGATCAATCAAAAGCAGAGCGTGATGCTTCCCTTGCACAAATATGTGACGTCATCCGGTGAACGACGCGTTGCCGTGAAAAAAGGCGGGAAGGTTGCGCATACGCTGTTTTATCTGCGCCAAAACTGGCAAGAGTTCAGCTTGCTTGAAGCGGAACTGAAAACCGGGCGCACCCATCAGATCCGCGCACATCTTGCGCATCTCGGCTTCCCTATTTTGGGTGACGCCAAATATGGTGATTTTAGGTTAAATCGCAAACTGGCGATGCGGGGCCTTAAGCGCATGTTCCTGCATGCCTTTAGACTAATGGTCAAACATCCGATAAGCAGTACATCTTTGCTGCTGGAAGCGCCACTACCGGCGGATTTGCAGCAGTTCATCGAACAACTGGACGGGCAGCATGCCGAGTAGAGCAACAGCTGAAACGGCCTCGAAGCGAAAGCGTTTTGAGCTTCTGGTGTTCGATTGGGATGGTACGTTGACTGATTCGTCGGATCTTATCGTTGCTTCGATGCAGGTTGCGTGTGCCGATTTGGGTTTGCCGGTACCCGATCCCCGGCAGGTGCGGCATATCATCGGCTTGGGGTTCAATGAAGCGATCGCGTATTTACTGCCAGAGCTTCCTGCGAGCGATTACCCGCAACTGGTGGAACGCTACCGCCATCATTTTCTTTCCCGGGGTGCGCCGATACCGATGTTTCCAGGAGCCATTGAAACCATCCAACAATTACACGAATCGGGTTTTTTGCTTGCGGTGGCGACCGGCAAAAGCCGAAGAGGCTTAAACCGGGATTTTCAGGAGACAGGTCTGGGACAGTATTTCCATGCTTCGCGTTGTGCCGATGAGTGTTTCTCCAAACCGCATCCCGGAATGCTGTTTGAACTGGTTGAGGAGTTGCATGTTGATGTGGGCAAGACGTTGATGATTGGCGATACAACTCACGATATGCAGATGGCACAAAGCGCCGGAGTGGCTTCGCTTGCAGTCAGTTACGGCGCTCACCCCAGGGAAAAACTGCTGGCGCTGTCCCCTCTAGCCTGCGTAAACGATACCCTGGAATTACAACAGTGGCTCAATACATACGCATGATTTGCTATAGCTTCAACTAGCGTGAGTGTTTCGGTGATTCCGGGTTATAATTGTTACATTAGTATGGCAACTTAGTCCTCCTTGAATCAGCTATTATCGGTTAAGGCGAAGGCTGGAGCGTTGCGCAAGAGAATGGGGCTTGGTTTACGTGATTATTAAAAAAGGATTGAGGCATGCCGGAAAACAACATTCCTGATAACAATTGGGAACATCAAGTAATAGAAAAACTTGCATTTTCGGCGCTGCAGGAACAGCGCAGGGCGCGTCACTGGGGTATTTTTTTCAAGCTGCTGCTGTTTATTTGGCTATTCGGCTTAATGTTGCTTATCGTGGGCTGGATTGGCAAAAAAGAAGTTCCGCTTGCTGGCAAGCACACCGCTCTAGTTGAGCTTGAAGGTATTATCGCGCCCGGCACAGAAGCCAGCGCCGAGAATATAACTTCCGGGCTGCAGTCGGCTTTCAAAGACAAGAACACCCTAGGCGTGATTCTGCGTATTAACAGCCCGGGTGGCAGCCCGGTTCAGGCGGGTACCATCAACGATGAGATCCGCAGATTAAGAGCGAAGTACCCGGGCATTCCGCTGTATGCAGTGGTGGAAGACATCTGTGCATCGGGAGGCTATTACGTAGCAGTGGCCGCAGACAAGATTTATGTGAACAAGGCCAGCATCATCGGCTCGATTGGTGTTCTGATGGATGGTTTTGGGTTTACGGGAACTATGGAAAAACTTGGGATAGAACGACGTCTGCTTATCTCCGGAGACAACAAGGGCTTCCTCGATCCATTCTCGCCTTTGAATCCTGCACAAAAAGACTATGCGCAAAAAATGATCAACGAAATTCATCACCAGTTTATACAAGTGGTGCGCCAGGGTAGGGGCAAACGCCTAAAAGAAACCCCAGACATGTTCAGCGGGCTGGTATGGACCGGGCAAAAAAGCATTGAACTAGGCTTGGCTGACTCCTTTGGAAGTGTGGATTATGTGGCGCGGGAAGTGATCAAGGCGGAAGATGTAGTGGATTTTACCCCGCATGAGAGCTTGGCCGAACGCTTTGCTCGGGGCTTTGGCGGCGCCATGGCCAAGGCGCTGTTTGACAGCCCGCGTTGGGCTTTGCACTAGCCGGAGTAAAGCAGAAACACTGTAGGCCGTCTGTTGATATCCGGTAGCCCGCTTTTCCATTCACTGACGTGTTTGGTCGAGATGTTCTCGCTCTCAAGCGTGATATCAGTGGCAAGACACAGCAAAGTGGTACCCCGGCAGGTATCAAGCAAGCTTTGCAGCAGCTTGCGGTTGCGGTAAGGCGCTTCGATGAAAATTTCCGTCTGATCTAAAGCTTTCGAAGTCTTTTCCAGTTCCAAAATCTTTTTTATTCTTTCGTTGATGTCGACTGGCAGATAGCCGTGAAACGCAAAACGCTGTCCGTTCAGTCCTGAAGCCATCAGCGCGAGTAGGATGGCCGAAGGACCGGCCAAAGGAACAACTCTGATGCGGTTAGCATGAGCCAGCTTTATCAAATCAGCCCCAGGGTCGGCTACTGCTGGGTAGCCGGCCTCGGACATCAAGCCGGCGTTTTTTCCCAGAAGCAACGGCTTGAGTAATGCTGTAACATCCTCACGTCGGCAATGCTCGTCGAGAACCTCAAGCTGAATATGCTGCAGCTTTGCGGAAAGTCCTAACATTGCTAGATGCTGTCTTGCGGTTTTGGCATTTTCTACGATAAAAAAATCCAGAGTGGCGATAATATGTTTGACTCCCTGCGGCATGACAAGGGATATATCACCGTGACCGAGAGGAGCAGGGATGAGATACAAAATACCGGTCATCTATACTACTTCCAGGCCTTCGTTTTTTAACATATCGACCAATGCGATGAGTGGCAGCCCGATCAACGCCCAAGGGTCCTCACCACCCATGGCTTCAATAAGCGCGATCCCCAAACCTTCGGTTTTTGAGCTTCCGGCACAGTGATAGGGTTGTTCTTTGGCAAGATAGTTGGCAATTTGCGCGTCGCTAAAACGGCGAAATCGCACTTGGTTAGAAATAACCTGGATTTGAGTGTTGCCGGTGGCTGCGTTGAGCAGACACACCGCGGTGTAAAATATTGCTGTTTTACCGCGCATTAATTGCAATTGTTTAAACGCGTTTTCATGTGTGTGAGGCTTGGCAAGCTGCGACCCCTCCAGCGCTGCAACCTGGTCACAGCCGATAATCAATGCTTGCGGCCGTTGTTTGGCTGCCGCTGCCGCTTTAGCCTGAGCTAGGCGCGCAGCAGTTTGCTCGGGCAACTCGCCTTGCAAAGGCGTTTCATCCACATTTGGCGCGACAATGGAAAAGGGGATGCACAGGCGCTCAAGCAACTCGCGGCGGTAAGGAGAAGTCGAGGCCAGAACCAGCTGCAAAGCGCTCAAATTATTCTCGTATGCTTTTGACACTAAACTTTAAAAATAATATCATGCGCGCCTTATGTCTGAACAGATTGTGATTAATAGCCATGATTTTTCACGTAGTGCTAAAGTGTTACGTGGTAAAATAGCAATTGCAAACCTGTATCGCCTACGCGATTATTTGCGTTCCGCTGACGGTGCAATCGAGTATGAGTTGAGGGGGGAGGTGGACGCGGAGGGAAATCCGCTGCTGCATCTCGCGGTCAAAGGCAAGCTTAGCCTGAAATGCCAGCGTTGTCTCGGAGTATTGGAGCACGATGTGGACCTAGTTTCAGATCTGATGCTGATCGAGAACGAACAAGAATTCCCCGAAATTACCGAAGAGAACCAGGACGTAGATTGTATTTTGGCCGAAACAGAAATGGACGTGTTGGCCTTGCTTGAAGAAGAAATCATACTGAATCTGCCGCTTTCTCCAAGGCATGAAACAGGAGAATGCAGTATGACCGTACATGTCGACGGTGAAGCCGGCCAATCAGTTTTTGCGCCTCTAGCAGCGCTTAAAAAATCTGCAAAGTAAACGAGGAGTTTGTTATGGCAGTACAGCAAAACAAAAAATCTCCATCAAAACGCGGCATGCGCCGCGCTCATGATTATTTGGCAAACCCGCCGTTGGCGGTTGAGCCGACCACGGGCGAAGTGCATTTACGCCATCACGTCAGTCCCAGTGGCTATTACCGCGGCAAAAAAGTAGTCCCCAGCAAGAGCGAATAACCTTCCTTTCTTGGCGCATTCCTGCCAGCACGGGTAATGGATATCACGGTAGCCATTGATTGTATGGGCGGCGACCATGGCCCTCATGTCACGGTACCTGCGGCAGTAAAATTCCAACGGCGTTATCCTGACGCTCATATTATCCTGGTGGGTCTGCGTGAGCTTATTGAGCCCGAACTGAGATCAGTCCATGCGGAGATCAGCCCGCGACTGCGTATTCATCACGCTAGTGAAATAGTGACTATGGATGAGCCGCCAGCGCTGGCGCTGCGCGGTAAAAGAGATTCCTCGATGCGGGTGGCGGTCAATCTGGTAAAGAGCGGTGAAGCCCAAGCCTGCATCAGCGCCGGGAACACTGGCGCGTTGATGGCGATTTCCCGCTTCGTCCTGAAAACCTTGCCAGGTATCGAGCGTCCTGCAATCGCTTCCATCCTTCCTACGCTGCGGGGGCGCACCTGCATGCTCGACTTGGGAGCGAATGTTGAATGCACCTCGCAGCAATTGTTGCAATTCGGCATTATGGGCGCAACACTGATGGCCTCGGTTGAACATGTCGCCAAGCCCAGTGTGGGGTTGCTCAACATCGGCGAAGAAGACATCAAAGGCAGTGAGGTCGTGAAGCAGGCGGCGGAATTGCTGCGCAACAGTGACCTCAATTTTTACGGCAATATCGAGGGAGACGATATTTACAAAGGTACAACTGA
>DATHDD010000169.1:0-2618 GCA_035319205.1 Burkholderiales bacterium
CTCCAGCAATCGGGAGGGGTCATATATACGAAGCCTTGTCCTTTGCAGCTGTTCTTTCCCTTGCAGTCGTTGCTCGCGGTCTTGCACTCACTTAAGCCTTTGCAGCCATTCACACCATCGCACTCCACCTTGCCCGTAGCCGCGTAGTGCGAGCCTCCACTTGCGCAACCGGCGACAAATAAGGCAGCGGCAGCGGCGGCCAACGCGACCCCAGAAAGTTTCTTCACTCTATTCATGATAAATGCTCCGTGATATTGGTTGGTCAGAAGCTGATATGCTGCGTTTAATTTAACCGGATAACAACATCCAAAACCCGCTTCGGCGGGACTGTTTTTGCAGCCAGCGTCAGCGCATTTCTTCGACTTTGATATAGATTCTGCGCTGGTCGCTGTTGCGCTCCGAATCGCGCGAAGCAATCCCTGAGTTTTGCTGCGCGCGGCTCTGGTCAATTCCGCCCAACTCTATCCACTCGCCCAGTCTCCCGGAAACCGTGGTAACAACTCTCTGGGTGCCGACGCTGCCGTCCGGTCCGAGGCTTTCGCGTTGCGGGCTCACTTCCAGCGTCACTTGTTCGCCGGAGACGCGCGGCTTAACATAAAAGCCGGAAGCGACATCGCGGTACTGAGTACTTTGCACAACCTGCGCGCCTTGCGGTGTCTGGATAATCGTTGATTGCGGCACTGGAACCGATTGTCCAACTTGAATAAACGCTTCACCGCCTTCCAGCACTTGCAATTGTTGCATAGAATTCTCGTTGCCGCGAGACTCGCTGCCTTGCACCTGGGCGCGCACACTATTGCCGCTTTGTTGTCTTTCAACTACCAGCCCGCGGCTATTACGGCCGGTAGGCGCGACTACGATCTGCGCATTGCCGACTGCGGCATTGCCCGACAATTCAGCCGAGCGCTGGATTGCTGACAGGCCCGCGTTCTGCTTCACAGTCACCAACAGGCGGCGCGGAAGAGTGTCAATGCCAGCGAGAATTTGCCTGACTTCGGCAAGGTTTGCGCGGGTGGTGCGCACGATGAGCCGGTTCTGCGTGCCGGTAACCGTCCCGCCAGCCTTATTCACAAACGGCTGCACGACGGGCAGCACGTCCTGCGCAGTGCGGTACTTCAGCGTAATGACTTCAAGCTCAAGCTGTTCCGCATGCAAGTTAAATGACTGACAAAAAAACAAAACGGCAAATATCTGCGCAAACAGTTTGCACATAAGGTCCGGCATGGTGGCTTCAATGCGTTTCTTCATATTTTTGCAACCAGCGCGTTTCGTATTGGCTGATTTTTTCCCGAATCGCCGCAATTGAGGACATTGCCGCTTTTTCACCTTCCAGAATGGCAACGTGCTTCTGGTCAAAATCCGCAGGGCCGATGTTCACCACATTGGGCCGGATCACCACGTCAGCCTCCACCAGCTCGTAGGCGCCGATGGATTCGCTCATGATGTTAAATGTCTGCAACAGGATACCAATGGTGTCCTCCACCTTGGTTGACTTGGGCTTGCTGGCGACATCCACGGCAATCACGATGTCCGCGCCGAGGTTTTTTGCCACTTTAACCGGGATCGGGCTCACCAACGCGCCGTCCACGTATTCAATGCCGTTGATGTTGACCGGCTGAAACACGCCGGGAATGCTGCTCGAAGCACGCACCGCAATTCCGGTGTTGCCGGTGCGGAATACCACCGCCTGTCCCGATCGCAAATTGGTTGCCACGACCGCGAAGGTTTTGCCGAGTTTTTCAATTGGGCGGTTGTTCAGCACCTCGTTCACAAAATTCTGCAGCGCTTCACCTTTGATGAAACCGCGGTCGGGTAAAATCCAATCGCTGAAGGTGTCCCCATTTATTCTCATGGCGACTTTTTGCAATTCGTAGTCTCTGTAGCCGCCGGCGTACAAGGCGCCGGCCAGGCTGCCGGCGCTGGTGCCGACCACGATTTCCGGCACGATGCCCTGAGCTTCCAGGACTTTGATGACGCCGACATGGGCAAACCCGCGCACCGCGCCTCCGCCGAGAGCCAGCGCGATTTTCGGCGGCGGCGGTTTCGGCAGCGCGGGAGCGGTGGTTTCAGCCGGCTGGGCTTCGGCTGGTTTTTGAGGCGCAGGCTGCAGCAGTGAGCAGCCGCATAACAGGCAAGACAAGAGAAAAGCTGGTTTTCTAACGGACTGTAACATTACACGACCATTCGCTGATTTCAGCGCGATTAGGGAAGCATGCGCTGGAACACGCCGTCCTTTTTCACCAATAGATGGTGAAATGCTGCGGCGATATGCACCCCGATCAATACCGCAAAAAGATTGGAAGTATACACATGGATTCGGTTAAAAAGATAATAAATGGTCTTGTCTTCCCATCCCAACACCGGCAACTGATAGCCAAAAAACTTTATGCCGTACTTGGTGAAATTTGATTCGGTGAAGCCGCTCAGCGTCATCACCACCAGGCACACATAAAATAATACATGACTGGCTTCGGTGGCCTTGATTTGCCAGTTTGGGATCGTAGCAGGCAAGTCAGGCACATCGTGGGTTACGCGCCAACAAACAAGCCACGTGATGGGAACAGCAGCAACCAGACCGATGGATTTATGCAAATTATAAAAATAGGTTACCGGCGGGG
>DATHDD010000170.1:0-4174 GCA_035319205.1 Burkholderiales bacterium
GGTGGTTTTTCCTGCGCCGTTGGGGCCTATCAGCCCGTAAATCTCGCCATTTTGCAAGGACAGGCTGACCTCGTCGAGCGCCAGGAGTCCGCCGAAACGCTTGGTGACTTGACGTGCTTCAAGCAGGGTCATGTACTCACCTCGTTGCTGGCCGGCATTTCCTCTTCGCCGGCGAATTCGCGCTTGCGTACGGTGGAAGGCAACAAACCGGCGGGTCGGAACAACATGACCAAAATCAATGCCAGTCCAAATATCAGCATGCGCAAATCAGCAGGATCGACAATGATGTGTCCGAACAGCGCCTGTTCGAATGGCCCGATGTAGCGCAGTGCCTCCGGCAGCACCACCAGCAATACCACGCCCAGCACCACGCCGGCGATATTACCCATGCCACCCAGCACCACCATGCACAAGATCATGATGGATTCGATAAGAGTAAAACTTTCCGGGCTGATGAAGCCCTGAAACCCGGCGAACAGTCCTCCACCTACGCCGCCAAAACTCGCGCCCATGGCAAAGGCGAGCAGCTTGATGTTGCGCGTATTGATACCCATGGCTTTCGCTGCCACTTCATCCTCGCGCACCGCCACCCACGCCCGTCCGATGCGCGAATCCTGCAAGCGCATGGAAATGAAGACCACCAACAGGCCCAGGGAGAGGAACAGATAATAGTAGTTATGCACCGAGGTGAAATCGATGCCGAAAAGCTGGTGCGTCTGGTTGAGTGAAAATCCGCCGAAACTCGCCGGGTCGATTTTGTTCACGCCCTGCGGTCCGTTGGTGATATTCACCGGCGCGTTCAAGTTGTTGAGAAAGATGCGGATGATTTCGCCGAAGCCCAGGGTGACGATTGCAAGGTAATCGCCACGCAACCTGAGCGTGGGCGCACCGAGCAGCACGCCGAAAATACAAGTCACTCCAGCACCCATGGGCAATAATGCCCAGAAAGGAAGGTGAATACCGAAATGCGGCGAAGCGAGCAACGCATACAGATAAGCACCCACCGCGAAGAACGCGACATATCCCAAATCCAGCAGCCCGGCGAAACCAACAACGATGTTGAGCCCCAGCGCCAAAATGATATAGAGCAGCGCGAAATCGAGGATGCGCACCCAGCTGCGGCTGAGAAGGGTGTCGGCGAGAAAGGGCAGTATCGCGAGCAATACCGCGATCAGAATAAATGCCATCCATGCAGCGCGCGGATTGCGTTTCAGTTTTTCCCAGCGGCTCATGCTCGTTCCGCGATGCGCTCGCCAAGCAAGCCCGAGGGACGGAACACCAATACCAGAATAAGAACGAAGAACGCAAACACATCCTGGTAGTTGCTGCCCATAAATCCGCCGGTGAGAGAACCGATGTAGCCCGCGCCCAGGCTTTCGATGATGCCGAGCAACAGCCCGCCCAGCATGGCTCCGCCGAGATTGCCTATGCCGCCCAGCACCGCTGCGGTAAACGCCTTGAGCCCCAGGGAAAAGCCCATGTAATAATGTGCCAGTCCGTAATAGGCACTCACCATCAAGCCCGCCAGTGCGGCCAGCGCCGAGCCCACTACAAAAGTAATCGAGATGATGGTGTTGATATTGACTCCCATCAGTCCCGCGACTTCGGTGTTTTGCTCAGTGGCGCGCATGGCTCGACCCAAGCGCGTGCGGTGAACCAGAAACAGCAGCCCGACCATGATTAGCGTTGCGAGCAGCACGATGATAATTTGCAAATCGGAAATTGCGGCGCCCGCGATCAAGTGAGGTTTGGAGGGAAGCAGCGGCGGGAAGGTGATGTATTGACGCCCCCAGATAATCATCGCGCTGTTTTGCAGCACGATGGACACGCCGATGGCAGTAATCAAAGGCGCAAGCCGCGGTGCGTGGCGCAGCGGCCGGTAAGCAATGCGTTCGATAGCATAGCCCAATACCATGCAGGTCGGCATGGCGATCAGCAATCCCAGCAAAACAATCACCGGACCGGGAAGCGCGCTGCCGCTCAAAGCGTTAATCACGGCAAGCGCCACCATGGCGCCTATCATCACTACTTCGCCGTGAGCAAAGTTGATAAGGCCGAGAATGCCGTAGACCATGGTGTAGCCCAACGCCACCAAGGCATAGACACTGCCTAGGACCACGCCATTGATGATTTGCTGGAGAAATATGTCCACTAGGCTCCACTATATACAACAAAACGGCACCCTAAGGTGCCGTGTGTGGGAGAGGATTTCGTTTATAACCTTGGTTGAGCAGTCAGAGAAGCTTGCTATATGCTGCACCGCTCCCTAAAGCGCCGGTGCAGTTTGCCCCATTGTTTGCAATGGCACCCAGTTTCCGCCTTTGACTTGGTATAGCGTCACTGCACCGCCTTTGACGTCGCCCTTGGCGTCGAAAGCTATGGGCCCGGTCACGCCGTTGCGCTGAATTTGCGCAAGCACCGGAAGATATTTGGCCGGATCCACCGAATCGGCTTTCTTCATCGCATCAACCAGCGTCATGGCCGCGTCATACGCGTAGGGCGCGTAAATCTGGATCTTGCCGTATTTCGATTCAAATTTTTTCAGGAACTCGCTTCCACCAGGCATTTTCTCCATCGGCAGCCCGGGTGTGGAAGCGGTAACCCCTTCAGCATCCGCGCCGGCGATCTTGATGAATTCCTTGCTTTGCGTGCCGTCGCCGCTCAGGAATTTGGCGTTCAGTCCCAGCGATCTCATCTGCTTTACCATCGGCCCCGCTTGCGCGTCCATGCCGCCGTAGAAAACAAGGTCCGGCTGCCTGCCTTTGATGGTAGTCAGAATCGCCAGAAAATCGGTCGCCCGGTCGGTGGTGTATTCGCGCGCCAGAATTTCCGCGCCGTCGGCTTTTGCCGCTTTCTCGAATTGGTCAGCCAGCCCCTGGCCGTAAGCTGTGCGGTCGTCAATGATGGCGATTTTTTTCGCAGCCATTTGCTTCACCGCGAATTCACCGAGTACTTTGCCTTGCTGTTCATCATTGGTCATGACGCGGAATGCATTCTTGAAGCCTTGCTGGGTATAGGGAATAGCGGTGGCTGAGGGTGAAATCTGCACCACGCCCGCGTCGTGGTAAATCTTGGAAGCGGGTATGGTCGCGCCGGAATTAAGATGCCCGATCACCGCGTTGACTTTTTGATCCACCAGTTTCTGCGCGACGATGGTGGCGGTTTTCGGATCAGCCTGGTCATCTTCGCTGATGAGCTCAAAGCGGACTTTCTTGCCTCCAATCACCAAGCCTTGCGCATTGACTTCCTCAATGGCCAGGCGCGCGCCGTTGTCGTTGTCTTTACCGAGATGTGCTTGTGGTCCGGTAAGCGGCGCGACAGAGCCGATTTTGACGACGAGCTCCGACGCAGATGTCTGCTCTTTGCCGCAGCCCTGGAGCCCGAGAGTTATTGACAGGATGGCAAATGCGAAACCATGGCTGATTTTCACGTTAACTCCTGATGTGAGCTTCATGAAACGTAATTGATTATCCGCAGTCACTTAAACCTTGTCAATTTACGGCAATGGCTTGCGACAAAACAAAAAAGCCGGTTTTGCGCCGGCTTTTCCGATTACCCGCAAGGGAAAACTATAGTGACAGAATCCACTGCACGATGGTCTTGATGTCCTCGTCTTTCACCTGGGGAGAATTGGGCGGCATCGGAATCTGCCCCCACACGCCGGAGCCGCCTTTTTTGACTTTTTCAACCAGCTTGGCTTCAGCGCTTTTGTCGCCCTTGTATTTGGCGGCAACTTCCTTGTAAGCAGGCCCCACCACTTTTTTGTCCACCGAGTGGCAGGTGAAGCAGCCGTCTTTCTTTGCCAGCGCCTCCCCTGCCTTTGCATCAGCCAGCGCGTTGGCGCTCGCCATCGCCATACCTGAAAGTAAACCCATCAATAGCAACCTCATGTTTGCTCCTTAATTGAATATTTATCCAGATTTAATCAGCGCCACCAATTTTGCATTCCCGTTTTAGCTGCTGCAGATTATCAATGGGCGGCAAACATTTAACGCCTTGGCACACCCAGGCGTTGACCGGTCCGGCTGCTTTCCGGTCCAGACTTTGCGGCAAACCCTCAAGGTTTCCCGGCAAAGACAGCACCAGGGTATGGGGAAGGTAGTTCTGCTGCAATTCACGCTGCCATCCGGTCAAAGCGTTTTTTTCACCGCGCAGGATGATAATTTGCGGAGGA
>DATHDD010000171.1:0-14318 GCA_035319205.1 Burkholderiales bacterium
CATCACGCTAGTGAAATAGTGACTATGGATGAGCCGCCAGCGCTGGCGCTGCGCGGTAAAAGAGATTCCTCGATGCGAGTGGCGGTCAATCTGGTAAAGAGCGGTGAAGCCCAAGCCTGCATTAGCGCCGGGAACACTGGCGCGTTGATGGCGATTTCCCGCTTCGTCCTGAAAACCTTGCCAGGTATCGAGCGTCCTGCCATCGCTTCCATCCTACCTACGCTGCGGGGGCGCACCTGCATGCTCGACTTGGGAGCGAATGTTGAATGCACCTCGCAGCAATTGTTGCAATTCGGCATTATGGGCGCAACACTGATGGCCTCGGTTGAACATATCGCCAAGCCCAGCGTGGGGTTGCTCAACATCGGCGAAGAAGACATCAAAGGCAGTGAGGTCGTGAAGCAGGCGGCGGAATTGCTGCGCAACAGTGACCTCAATTTTTACGGCAATATCGAGGGAGACGATATTTACAAAGGTACAACTGATGTTGTGGTTTGCGACGGTTTTGCTGGCAACGTGGCCCTCAAAACCTCTGAAGGGTTGGCACAGATGCTGGCCACATTTCTGCGTCATGAATTCAAGCGCAACATATTCACCAGCCTTGCAGGATTGATCGCGCTTCCTGTGATCAATGCTTTTAAGCACCGTGTTGACCCGCGGCGCTACAATGGTGCCAGCCTGCTGGGTTTGCGTGGCATCGTGGTGAAAAGTCACGGCGCCGCCGACAGCATTGCGTTTGAATTTGCCATCGGGCGCGCTGCTGATGAAGTGCGTAACGGCGTTTTGCGGCGCATTAGCGAACGCATGGCGCTGATTCACCAAGGACTCACCTGATGTATTCACGCATTGCAGGCTGTGGCGGATACCTGCCGGAAAAAATCCTTACCAACCACGACCTCGAGGCCATGGTAGATACCTCGGACGAGTGGATTTTCAAGCGTACCGGCATCCGCGAGCGGCACATCGCCGCCGAGAACGAAAAAGCCAGTGACCTTGCGTTTCAGGCCAGCACGAAAGCCATGCATGCGGCGAACGCTGCGCCAAGTGACATAGATTTGATCATTGTCGCCACCTCCACTCCGGACATGATTTTCCCCAGCACTGCATGTATCTTGCAGGCAAAGCTGGGAATTAAAAATTGCCCGGCATTTGATGTGCAGGCAGTGTGCAGCGGTTTCGTATATGCGCTCGCCATGGCTGATTTGTTTGTACGCTCCGGGAAATCCCGCTGCGCATTGGTGGTCGGTGCTGAAGTATATTCGCGCATCCTCGACTGGTCCGACCGAGGTACTTGTGTTTTGTTTGGCGATGGCGCCGGTGCGGTGATCGTCAAGCCAAGCAAAGTTCCGGGAATAATATCCACGCATTTGCATGCGGATGGCAGCTATCACAAGGATCTGGCGGTTCCGGGCAGCATCAGCGGCGGTAAAGTCACGGGTAACCCGCATGTGGTAATGGAAGGCAATACTGTATTCAAATTCGCTGTCAAGGTAATGAGCGAAATGGTGGATGAGGCCCTGGCTGCAAACAATCTCAAAAAAAGTGATGTCAGCTGGCTGATTCCTCACCAGGCGAATATTCGCATCATTCAGGCTACCGCGAAGATGCTGGGTCTAGGCATGGACCGGGTCGTCGTTACTGTGGACCGTCATGCCAATACTTCCGCGGCTTCAATTCCTCTGGCGCTGGATGACGCGGTTCAGAATGGGCGCATCAAGGATGGTGAACTCATTTTGATGGAAGCGGTAGGGGGCGGCTTTACTTGGGGTTCTGTATTGTTGCGTTGGTAAAAACCAGTATGAAGTTCGCATTTGTATTTCCAGGGCAGGGTTCTCAATCAGTCGGTATGATGCGAGGTTATGTTGATTTGCCCGTGATACGTAAAACTTTTGAAGAAGCCTCGCATATCCTCAATCAGGATTTATGGGCACTTGCTGAAAGCGGCCCGGAATCTGCACAAAATATGACAGTTAACACACAGCCGCTCATGCTGGTAGCAGGTGTTTCCGTATACCGAGCTTGGGAAAGCTTGGGAGGCGCGGGGCCGGCGCTGCTGGCTGGTCACAGTTTGGGGGAATACACTGCCTTGGTAGCGAGTGGCGCGATAAGCTTTGCCGATGCCTTGCCGCTGGTGCGGTTTCGGGCTGAAGCGATGCAGCAGACTGTGCCGGAAGGTACGGGAGGAATTGCCGCGATTCTCGGACTCGAGGATGAACAGGTGCGCGAGGTATGCCTTGAGGCGGCGCAGGGCGAGGTATTGGAAGCGGTTAATTTTAATTCGCCGGGACAGGTAGTGATTGCAGGGCATAAATCGGCTGTATTGCGCGGCATGGGGGCGGCTAAAGCCAAAGGCGCGAAACGCGCCGTTCTGCTGCCCATGAGCGTGCCTTCCCATTGCTCTCTGATGCAGGAAGCTGCAAACCGGCTCAAGCAACGCTTGCAAACAGTAATAATTAACACACCGCGAATTCCAGTAATGCATAATGCAGATCTCAATACCCATACACAGCCGCAAGCCATCAGGGATGCTCTGGTACAACAGCTTTATAAACCGGTGCACTGGGTGGGAACCATTCAGGCTTTAGCGCAAAGGGGTATTACGCATATCGCCGAATGCGCTCCCGGCAAAGTTCTGGCTGGCTTGAGCAAGCGTATTGCCGCCAACCTGGAAGTGATGGCGTTGATTGACAGCAACACCCTGAAACAGGCTTTGGAAGTGATGGTTTAGAGTGCAGTTATCCCGGGTTTACCCATTAGCCTCTGTATGATGTTAGATAAGCAGATAGCATTGGTCACTGGAGCGAGCCGCGGCATCGGCCAAGGAATCGCCATTGAACTTGGCAGGCAAGGCGCTACTGTAATAGGCACCGCCACCAGCGAAAGCGGTGCTGAAGCGATCAACGGACATTTTGCGGTAAATCATATACAGGGGAGAGGGGTGGTTTTGAATGTAAATGATGGCAACCAAATCGAGCAGCTAGTGGCGGAAACACAGCGACAACATGGTGCAATTTCGATCCTGGTGAACAATGCCGGAATTACCCGAGATAATCTTTTGCTGCGTATGAAAGAGGAACAGTGGGACGAAATCATGTCCACCAATCTGAAATCAGTATTCAGGATGAGCCGCGCAGTGTTGCACGCCATGGTAAAAGCCCGTTACGGGCGAATTATCAACATTACTTCCATCTCAGGGGAGATGGGTAACGCCGGGCAAACCAATTATGCAGCGGCCAAAGCCGGGGTAACCGGCTTTAGCAAAGCGCTAGCGCGCGAAGTGGCAAGCCGCAATATCACCGTCAACTGCGTTGCACCGGGGTTTATTGACACCGATATGACGCGTTCTTTGAGCGAAGCACAGCGGCAGGCGCTGACCCAGAATGTGCCGCTAGGCCGTCTTGGACGAGTGGAAGATGTCGCAGCTGCAGTTGTTTTTCTGGCCTCTTCCGGGGCAGGATATATCACTGGCTGTACGATTCATGTCAACGGCGGCATGTACATGGATTAAATGAACGTTTCGGTTGCGATTTTATAATTATTGCAAATTTGGTAAAATGGCACAGTTTGTAAATGATAGGGATACCCGTTTCAACGATAGTTAGATTCAGCAGTCCCGACCCCCACTGAAACAGAAGGGAATTTAGATGGAAAACATTGAGCAGCGCGTTAAGAAAATAGTCGCAGAACAACTGGGTGTTAACGAAGCTGAAGTCAAGAGCGAATCGTCATTCGTCGATGATCTTGGTGCTGATTCACTGGATACGGTGGAACTGGTAATGGCGCTGGAAGAAGAATTTGAATGCGAAATCCCTGACGAAGAAGCGGAAAAAATTACCACCGTGCAGCAAGCCATAGAATACATCAAGACTCACCTTAATTGACCTTTCCCGCCTTTAATCTTTTGCACCTGGAGTAAACTTGTCCAGACGCAGGGTAGTCATTACTGGCCTCGGCATTGTTTCTCCTGTTGGAATAGGCTTAGCGGAAAACTGGAGTAGCATAGTTGCAGGGAAATCGGGGATCTCCGGAATTACCTTTTTTGATCCTTCAGCACTCAGTTCCAAAATTGCCGGCGAAGTAAAGGGTTTTGATCCCGCGCAGTATCTCTCCGCCAAGGAAATCCGGCGCATGGATAGGTTTATACATTTAGGATTGGCGGCGGGAATTGAGGCGATCAAGGATTCTGGCATCGAAGTTACCACGGGAAATGCGGAGCGAATCGGCGTCAACATAGGCTCTGGTATCGGCGGCCTGCCGATGATAGAAGATAGTCACAGTGCATTGCTGAAAGGCGGTCCGCGCAAAATTTCACCGTTTTTTATTCCTAGCGTTATCATTAACATGATTTCCGGCAATCTTTCTATCATGTATGGACTGAAAGGTCCCAACTTGGCTATCGTCACGGCATGTACCACGGCCACGCATTGTATCGGCGACTCGGGGCGTCTCATCGAATACGGCGATGCCGACATTATGATTGCTGGCGGTGCTGAATCCACTGTAACCGAGCTCACTATTGGCGGTTTTTCAGCAGCCAAGGCACTCAGTACGCGCAATGACGACCCGGCTACCGCAAGCAGGCCATGGGACATAGGCCGTGATGGTTTCGTGCTGGGGGAGGGCGCAGGGATTGTGGTGCTGGAAGAAATGGAGCATGCTAAAAAGCGCGGTGCCCGCATTTATGCAGAACTAGCAGGCTATGGTATGAGTGCGGATGCGCACCACATAACTGCTCCTTGTGAAGACGGCGAAGGTGCGGCACGATGCATTTTCAATGCCATGCGCAACGCGGGGATTAATACTGACCAAGTTGACTACATCAACGCCCACGGTACCTCCACCCCGCTGGGTGATATCGCCGAAACTGTGGCGGTCAAACGTTGTTTTGGTGATCATGCGCATAAGCTTGCCATGAGTTCCACTAAATCCATGACCGGGCATCTGCTGGGTGCCGCGGGAGGAGTAGAGGCGGTCTACTCGGTGTTAAGTCTATATCATCAGATTGCGCCTCCCACCATAAATATCTTTGATCAGGATCCGCAGTGCGATCTGGATTACGTTCCCAATGCCGCTCGCAATATGAAAATTGAAGTTGCGTTGTCCAATTCTTTCGGTTTCGGCGGAACCAACGGCACTTTGATATTCCGCAAAATCTAACAGCACTGCATTTCGCGGCTTCGGTTAAACTGCAATCTTTCTGTTCCCTGGTTGACTGGGACGCGAAGCTTAGTGCTGATCTTATGGTGTTAGTAAACGGTCTTCAAACTGATTTGCTGAATGTGCACGACCGCGGACTTGCCTACGGTGACGGCGTGTTCCGAACTTTACGGGTGAGCCGCGGGAGGGCGCTTTGCTGGCAGCGCCACTATCAGAAGCTTCAATCCGATTGCCAGGCCTTGGGCCTGTCCTGCCCAAGCTACTCCGTGCTGTGCCAAGAAATCAATCAGATTGCAGCTGCAAATCCCGAAAGCGTGCTGAAGATCATTATCACACGCGGGCCGGGGCCGCGCGGCTACCGCGAGACTGCTGAAATGCAGCCTACACGCATCATCATGGCTAATTCGCTTCCTGACTATCCACCAAGTTATCACGAGCAAGGAGTCAGTCTGCGTGTATGTGATTTGAGATTAAGCTTGCAGCCGCGTCTTGCGGGTATCAAGCACCTCAACCGCTTGGAAAACGTAATAGCCAGGAAGGAGTGGGATGACACGTCAATTGCCGAAGGGCTGCTTCTTGACAGCGAAGGCTATGTAATTGGCGGTACTATGACTAACTTGTTTATGCTGAAAAGCAGTGAATTATGGACGCCTGATCTGACGCGATGCGGTGTAGCGGGCGTTCAGCGCAAACGTGTTCTGGAACGGGCAAAGGAATCAGGCATTGCTTGCGCTGAGAGGAATATTTTATTGGAGCAGTTATTGCGGGCGGATGAGATTTTTCTTACCAACAGTGTAATCGGAGTTTGGCAGGTTAAAGAAATAGGGCAAAGCCAATGGAGCAAGGGCGCATTCACGCCCAAGGTTAGGCAATGGTTGAACGAACCTTGTGATTAAACGCGTAACCATAATCAAACTTCTGTTGTTTCTAACGACAGCGGTTGTTGCTACAGCAGCAGGATGGCTGATTTATTATGCCAATACACCGCTGCAATTACCTCACACACCTTTGGAATTCAGCGTGAAGCAGGGCACCAGTTTGCGCAGCGTTGCGAAGCAAATGACTAATATAGGGGTTCTGGATCACCCGTGGAGTTTTATTGCCCTGGCAAGATTATTGGGCAAAGCAGGGGAAATCAAGGCGGGCAATTACGAATTCACCAACGATTTGAGCCCTTACCGGTTGCTTATCAAGCTTACCAGAGGTGATGTGACACTGAGGGAAATTTCTGTCATCGAGGGCTGGACGTTCAATCAATTGCGCAAAGCGCTCAACGATAATCCAGGGGTACGGCACGACAGCGCTGAGTTGAGCGAAAAGGATATTTTAGAGCATATCGGCGCTGTTGAAAATTCTGCTGAAGGCCTGTTTTTCCCTGATACTTATTTCTTTACCGACGGTGTAAGTGATCTCGTGATACTCAAGCGTGCTTATCAAACCATGAGATCCAACCTCGACACAGCTTGGGAAGCACGAACCAAAGGTTTGCCGTTTTCGGATTCTTACCAAGCGCTGATAATGGCATCTATCGTCGAAAAAGAAACCGGCCAGTCTACCGAGAGGCGCATGGTAGCCGCAGTATTAATAAACCGCATGAAACTGGGTATAAAGTTGCAGGCGGACCCAACGGTGATTTATGGCAAGGGTGAAAAGTTTGACGGCAATTTGCGCAAGCGCGATTTGACCGAAGACACGGTCTATAACACTTACACTCGTGAAGGTTTGCCGCCGACACCCATCGCCCTGCCAGGATTGGCATCGATTCAAGCAACCCTCAATCCCGCTGAGACCCAGGCCTTGTATTTTGTTTCCAGGGGTGATGGCACAACATATTTTTCAAACTCACTGGAAGAGCACAACCGCGCTGTGACAAAATATCAAAAGAGCGGCCACCACAATCGAGGCAACGGAGATTGAGGATTGAACTTATCACAGCGCAAATTCAAAGGTAAATTTATCACTCTCGAGGGTATAGATGGTGCGGGCAAAAGCACGCATTTGTCATGGATTGCCGAGCAATTACGGGTGCATCACCCTGAGGTGGTGATGACTCGAGAGCCGGGCGGCACGCCATTAGGCGAAATGCTGAGAGAAGTACTACTTACACAAACCATGCACCCTGAAACTGAAACCCTGCTCATGTTTGCAGCACGACGGGAACATCTGGATAAAGTAATCCTTCCGGCATTGATACGCGGAGCATGTGTAGTTTCAGATCGTTTCAGTGATGCCAGCTTTGCCTATCAGGGCGGGGGCAGGGGACTGGAATCAGATAAACTGGAGATCTTGGAACAATGGGTACAGCAGGGGCTGCAACCCGATCTTACACTGCTGTTTGACGTACCTGTGGCGATATGCAAACAACGGCTTTCTGGTAATGCTAGGTTTGACCGCTTTGAGCGGGAGCAGGAATTATTCTTTGAGAACGTTCGCGCCGCCTATTTAAAGCGTGCTGCACGTTATCCGAAGAGAATTCTTGTCATAGATGCCACACAAAGCATAGAACAAGTTAATAAAAAGCTTGAGTATATTATTGCATCATATTGTTTATGAATATCTATCCTTGGCAAGAGAATATCTGGAAACAGCTTGTTTCCCAGCCAGGAAGGCTGCCAAATGCATTACTTTTGAAAGGCCGAAGCGGCATAGGAAAGCTTAATTTTGCGCGTGCTTTGTCGCAGTACTTGCTGTGTGAAGAACGGCTGCCATCTGCTCCATGTGGTAAATGCCAGGGCTGTTTGTGGTTTGCAAATGACAACCACCCCGACTTTCGATTGCTGGAACCGGCTGCTTTTAGCGAGCAGGGCCACGAAACAGATGTTGACGACAAGGCAAGACCCGCCGAGAAAAAAGCAGGCAATCAAATCAGCGTAGAACAAATCCGCTCTTTGGATGACTTCACCAACCTTACCAGTCATCGCAACGGCTACAAGATAATCCTGATTCATCCAGCGGAGGCTATGAATACGCATGCTGCAAACGCGTTATTGAAAACACTGGAAGAGCCACCCGGTAATACCTTGTTCATGCTGATTTCGCACAAGCCGCAGCGCTTGCTGCCGACCATAGTAAGCCGGTGCCGCAGCGTGGCAATGCCGGTTCCGGACAGGGGGGCGGCGCTCAAATGGCTGGAGTTGCAGAAGGTCATTGAGCCGGAAATCGCATTAGCGCAGTCCGGTTACGCGCCTCTTACCGCGCTCGAGATCGGTAATGGGGAAAGCCAGGAACAGCGCAAGGAATTTTTGCGACAGGTCAGCGTAGCCAAGCTCAATCCGCTATTGCTTGCGGAAAGCGCTCAGCAATATCCGCTTACGGATATTATTAATTGGCTGCAAAAATGGATTTGCGATTTAATATACTGCAAATTCACCTGCAATGTCAGTTATCACTTGGACTTCACGGAACAACTTCAAAAACTGTCCAGAAGCGCTGACCCATTGGGATTGGTGCGCTATTATCAAGAGCTTTTGGCGGCGCAACGGGCAGTGCAGCACCCATTGAATAACCAGCTGGTGCTGGAGCAGCTGGCGTTATCGTATTGCAGATGGGTGCTTAATACTGAGAGGTAAGGTATGAGTGACATACAAAAGTCCCTTGCAGCATCGCGGCCTGATGTACTTTCCTTGAATATCAGGGAAAAATCGGCTCTGTATGCGGCATACATGCCGACTTTGAAAGGCGGCGGGATATTCATCCCGACCAATAAAAATTACCGCATTGGTGATGAGGTATTCATGCTGTTGAGCCTCTTGGGCGATTCTAACAAGTTGCCGGTTGCCGGACGGGTAGTTTGGATCACGCCGGCGGGAACCCAAGGTAACAAGGCTCAGGGCATAGGCGTGCAATTCAATATAGATGAAAGCGGAACTGCGGCGCGCATCAAAATAGAAAGCCTATTGGGCGGCTATTTAAAATCCAGCCGCCCTACGCATACAATTTAATCGACCGCTAGCATGTTTGTTGATTCCCACTGCCACATCAATTTCCCTGAGCTGGCATGTAGGGTCCCCGAGGTTTTGGATAAAATGCACGAGAACCAAGTGAGTCACGCCTTGTGCGTCAGTGTGAATTTCCCCGAATTTCCCGAAGTGCGAGCTTTGGCCGAGCAATATCCAAACCTATATGCTTCAGTTGGAGTGCACCCGGACTATGAGCAGGAAGGGGAGATTACGGTGGAAGAGCTGTTAGCGCGCGTGCACCACCCCAAAGTAATCGCCATCGGTGAAACCGGCTTGGATTATTACCGGCTAAAAGGCGACTTGGAATGGCAGAAAAGGCGTTTCCGCAACCATATCCGTGCAGGCAGGCAATGTAGCAAACCCCTCATTATCCATATGCGGGAAGCTGCCGATGACACTCTGCAAATCATGAAAGAGGAAGGAGCAAGCGAAATACGCGGTGTCATGCACTGCTTTACTGGAAACTGGGAAACCGCCCAGGCCGCAATGGCTCTGGGTTTTTACATCTCGTTTTCAGGTATCGTGACGTTTAAGAATGCTACAGGTCTTAGGGAAGTCGCGGTGAAAGTGCCGCTTGATCGTATGCTGATCGAGACCGATTCTCCATATCTTGCGCCTGTCCCACATCGTGGCAAAACCAATGAACCGGCATTTGTGCGACACGTGGCTGAAGAAATCGCGCGGCTGCGCAATATTCCAGTAGAAGAAGTAGGGCGCGCGACCACTCAAAATTTCTTCCAGCTGTTTAAGCTTCACAAGCAAATAATTTGAGTAAAGACGATCCTTATTCGCGTTGCGTGAGTTCTTTGAGTCAAGTCAAAGAACGGACAGAAGGGGTCGCGTGAAGTCAAAAGCGAGGCGCCGGAGTCAAGAAAGTAGCATTAATTGGAGAGTACGACCGTTATTTTCTAGCAGGCCAAAGGTTCAGGTTTCAGGATCAAGTAATTAGGGTGACGAAATGAGGTGGGCCATGTGGGAGGAAACGGATCACCTGCGCCGCTGGCAGGGTAAAATCCTCGATGCGCTTGGCTACGGTCCTTTGGAGACACCCGCGCGCGTGGTGCTTGATGAGCCCGGTTTTATCCTTAGGGAATATCGCGACAATCCACGTACGGGACCGGTCGTTCTGATTATTCCCGCGCCGATTAAGCGCGCTTACATATGGGATCTTGCTCCTAATTGCAGCGTCGTGCGGCGGTGCATCGACAGCGGCCTTCGCGTCTATCTTATCCAGTGGCAGCCACCGCCTGAAAACTTCGGGCTGGAAGATTATGCCAGGCGCATCATCGGCGAGTGCCTCGATGCGATCGAGGCCGAGGCTGAGCAGGAGCACCCGTTTCTGTTGAGCCATTCGCTTGGCGGTACTCTGGCGGCAATTTATTCGGCATTGCATCCGCAACGGCCTGGAGGTCTCGTGCTGCTTGCCTCGCCCCTCCATTTTAGCTTGGAAAGCAGAAGTGGCGTGCTTGGCCCGGCTATTGCGAAATTTGTGGGTGGTGGGGGGCTGAAAAATCGTTCCGGGAATATCCCGGGGTCATTGCTGGCCTTTTTGAGCTTTGCCGCGTCGCCCGAAACTTTCGGCAGCGGGCGGTGGACCGATTGGCTGCAAAGCCTGACAGATTCAACCGCGATGTCCACCCATCTGCGGGTCGAACGCTGGGCGCTTGATGAACTGCCACTTTCCCGTCAATTGGTCAACGATATCGTGCAGCGTTTGTACCAGGAGGATAGTCTGATGCGGGGAAGAGTGGTTTTTAACGGGCTGCGTGCGGCGCCACAGGACATAGCCGCGCCAGTTCTAATTGTGGCGGACAGGCGTTGCCTTGTTGTACCGCCTGCTGCGATCCTGCCTTTTTATCAAGCGCTGTCTGGCCAAAAAAACCAGCTTTTATGGTATGGCGGCGACACGGGGGTGGCGATCCAGCATGTAGGAATGCTCGTTGGGAAAACAGCGCATCAGAATCTGTGGCCGTCCATAACGGACTGGATGCATAAGGTAGCGCGGTCTCGCCAGCTACCGCAGAACAAGGAAAGCGGTGTGCCAGCGCAGAACGACCGACCATAAAAGCGAGGAATGCTTGAGCATCTGAGATTGTCCGATACAGACGAAGGTATTTCGTATAATGTATATTATGTTAAATATATACTGTTTATTCCGGATCAACAGCTTGCATAATGTTCCTCAAGTAGAATAAATGCCCTTTCTTCTCTAATTCATCCGACAAGAATCACTGGACAGTCGATTTCGTTAAGCAAAGTGGCAAAACCTTCTCCTTCACGGAAGCGCCTATCGCCGTAGAGAACCAAGACGCCGGCGCCCTCTTGCCGCGCAGCCGTAGCTAGATCCCCAGTTCGTGCGGAAGAAATATACTGGCACGTAACCGGGGTGATTCCTGCTTGTGCCAGCAGAATCTTTGCTTCCCTTGCGCGCGAAGAGAACTCATCTGCTGTAGATGCTACTACCAGCAATCTCAATTCCAGGCTGCCCGAAAGTGCCAGTCGTTGCGCCAATTCCAATACCCGGTGTGAACTAGCTGAACCATCGTATACCGCTACGACCGGACG
The DNA here is from genome assembly GCA_035319205.1 of Burkholderiales bacterium. GTDB lineage: Bacteria > Pseudomonadota > Gammaproteobacteria > Burkholderiales > JAHFRG01 > JAHFRG01. The sequence continues at coordinate 11,682 of DATHDD010000171.1, forward strand.
AGATTCCCGAGTGGGCCGGGTTAGACCCGGCAACGTTTCAACCAGAAAATATCCCAGCGACCGCATTCCCATTCGCGCGCGATTGCCCAGTACGACAAGATCGAGTTCACCGGCCAAGGCGAATAGCTCGTCGGCAATCTTGCCGCGTACGATGTGAAACGACCAACGCAGCTGCAACCGGGCTGCAGTTTCGGCGAGCAGGCGCTGCGCCTCTCCCGCTTCATGGCGTAAGGCCTGCTCCACATCCTCCAAAGCGAACGTGCGAGAATCATGAGATAAAAACCCGAGTTCGCGCGTGAAAGGCAGACCGCCCACCCGCAACAAATTGATGTCCTCGACAAACAGTCCCGCCAATTCGGCATCCAGTTCGGCAGCCAAGGCGGCAGCTGTCTCCAGCGCCGTCCTGCTGCGCGGTGAAACGTCCAGAGTGAGCAGCACCTTGCCGATTCTAGGGTTGTCCTGCATCGCCTTCTTCGTGGGCATGTGCGCCTTTGCTGCCACCGACCTCCTCCTTGGTATAGGAGCGCCGGAGTTCGGCTAATTGCTTTAAGCGATCCGCCACTCTGCGATTGATGCTACCGTCTGGAAACCGTCCCTGGATATCAGCCTCGCCGGCAGTCAAGCCGGTCAGCATTTCGATGGCCTGGTCCACGGTTTCCACCGGGTAGATGTGAAATCGCCCCGCCGCAGCTGCATCCACTACGTCCCGTCGCAACATCAGGTGTGGCACGTTAGCGGACGGGATGAGCACCCCCTGATCACCGCTCAGGCCACGTTTGCTGCAAATGTCGAAAAATCCCTCAATTTTCTCGTTCACCGCGCCAATTGCCTGCACTCGTCCAAACTGATCTACCGAGCCAGTCACCGCCAGCGACTGTCGGATCGGCTGGCCGGATAGTGAGGATAACAGCGCGCATAATTCCGCCACCGAAGCGCTATCACCTTCCACCGGACCGTAGGTCTGCTCAAATACAAGACTGGCTGACAGCGACAGCGGAAGCTCAGCGGCGTAGCGCGAGGCGAGGAAGGAGGTGAGAATCAGGACGCCCTTGGAATGGATTGCACCGCCCAGCTTGACCTCACGCTGGATATCAATCAACTCACCGCTACCCAGCCGGGTGGCAGCCGTGATGCGGGACGGCTGTGCAAAGGCAAATTGACCAAGCTGGAATACCGAGAGACCATTGACCTGTCCCACCTGGTCGCCTGAAGTGTCTATCAACAGCGTGCCGCGCAAGATGGCTTCGTACGAACGATCGCGCAACCGGTCAGCACGGTGAATCTGCGCTTCGATCGCCTGTTCGACATTCTCGCGCGCCACCGCTTTCTGGCCACCCTGCCCCGCCCAGTAGAAAGCCTCGCGTACGAGGTCAGCCAGGCTTTCCATGTGGGTTGAGAGCTTCTCAGTATCCCCGGCGCGCCGGGCGCAGTGCTCTATCACGCGTGCCACGGCCCCGCGATCGAACGGCAGCAGCCCTTCCTTGCGAGCCACCGTGGCAATCAGCCGAGCGTATAAAAGGTCGTTTTCCTCGCTGCGCGGTACCTCATCCTCGAAGTCAGCCGCGACCTTGAACAATTCCACGAACTCAGGATCGTATTCGGCTAACAGGTAATACAGCAATCGATCGCCCAGCAGGACCACCTTGATGTCCAGCGGAATGGGTTCAGGCTCCAGCGAAACGGTGCTGACCAGGCTGTACATTTGGCCAAGCGACTCGATGCGGATCTCATGCGTGGACAAGGCACGCTTCAGCGCTTCCCAGGAAAAGGGCTGCGTAATCAGTTTGAATGAATCCAGCAGCAAATAGCCACCGTTGGCCAAGTGCAGCGCACCGGGCTTTATCAACAGGAAATTAGTTACCAATGCACCCATTTGGGAAAGGTGCTCCACCCGTCCAATCAGGTTCTGGTGGGTAGGGTGCTCTTCGTAGATAACCGGCACGCCACGCTGGTCGCCATGATCTACCAGCAAGTTGACGTGGAAGCGGCTGAGATCGGCGCGCTCCGACAGTCCCATCAAAGCCGCTCCTAAAGATTCCTCCTTGGGCTGGCGGAAATCGTTAATGTTCTCGATGATGTTTTGCTGTACCTCATCCAGATATGTCCGTACTGCGGGGAAATCGGCGTACTCGCTTCGCAGGGCATCGATCAAGTGCCCCACCGCGAACAGGACGGCTTCTTCGTTAAGCTTGCGCACGCGCTCTGAGCGCTCCCGCCGCCAGCGCGGCACTTGATGGAGCATTTTTTCCAGCATTTCCTGCAACATCCCGGTGTCGCGCTCGATACGCTCCTTTTCTTCTTGCGGCAATTTGGAGAAGTCTTCAGGACTGATCACCTCGCCATCTTTGGTTGGGGCAAATGAAAAGCCATTAGGAGTGCGCAGCAGGACAATGCCACGCTTGGCAGCCACGTCGCCGACTTCCTCGAACGCCTTGGTCTGCTGCTCGCCAAATTCTTCATTGATCTGGTTGAGCCGGCGACGGTACTCTTCGCCTTCGAACACAGCGGGGATAGTCGCGCACAAGTCTTCCACCAGTTGCTGCATATGGGTGCGTAGCTTCGCTCCCATTCCTGCTGGAAGGCGGATGGCGCGCGGCTTATGGGGGTGGGAAAAATTATTAACATAGCACCAGTCAA
>DATHDD010000172.1:0-7447 GCA_035319205.1 Burkholderiales bacterium
GCCCATGGCGCGGTAGGCTTGGGGGATCTGCGCCCACACGAACATGGTGGCTTTGGGCGTCTGCACCGTCCAGTTGATCGCCCGCAACCCCTTGCACAATACATCACGCCGGATCTGATAAGTGCGCCGGATTTCCTCCACGCAATCCTGCGGACCTTCCAGCGCCAAGATGGAGGCCACCTGGATGGGCGTGAACGTACCGTAATCGTGGTAGCTTTTCAAGCGCGCCAGCGCCGCAACCAGCTTTTTGCAGCCTACCATGAAGCCAACGCGCCAACCGGGCATGTTGTAGCTCTTCGACAAAGTAAAAAACTCCACAGCGACTTCGCGCGCGCCCGGCACCTGCATGATGGACGGCGCGGCGTAGCCGTCGAACACGATATCGGCGTAGGCCAGATCATGCGCCACGTAAATGCCGTATTCTCTGGCAAGCGAGATGATTTTCTCGAAAAACGGCAGCTCCACGCATTGCGTGGTCGGATTGCTGGGAAAGTTGATAACTAAAAGCTTCGGCTTCGGGTAGCAATCCTTGAGCGCGTTTTCCAATTCAGCAAAAAAATCCACGCCTGGAGTAATGCGCACGTGGTGGATGTCGGCCCCTGCAATCACCGGCCCGTAAATATGTATCGGATAGCTCGGGTTGGGCACCAGCACGATGTCGCCAGCATCCAAAACAGCCAACGCAAGGTGTGAAATTCCTTCCTTCGAGCCGATAGTGACGATGGCTTCGCTGTCGGGGTCAAACTCGACATCAAAGCGCGACTTGTACCAGTTGCATATCGCGCGGCGCAGCCGCAGGATGCCTTTGGATACCGAATAGCGGTGAGTGTCCGGACGCTGCACGGTTTCGATGAGTTTGTCCACAATATGCTTGGGAGTTGCACCATCGGGATTGCCCATGCTGAAATCAATGATGTCCTCGCCGCGTTTCCTCGCTGCCGCCTTGAGTTCGCTGGTGATATTAAAGACATACGGAGGAAGACGCTTTATGCGTGAAAATTCCTGCATGGTTTTGTGAGATACATCAAATCTAGCGTTGCGCAAAAAATGTATAATTCTATCCGACCGGTCACCTTGCCGCAATTGAATTGACGAATATTTGAGAATATGAAACTGCATCTTGCCGAGGCCACAACCGAAAATCGCTTCACCGGCTACGGCCCGGGCTATGTGATGGTGAACAATGTGCGCCATGAAAAAAATATCATTGTGCTACCGGAGCGCCTGATGCAATGGGATGTCGCTGCATTTGAAGTACTCAGCAGGCAGGACTTCGAGTTGCTGGCGAACCTTGCACCTGAAATCGTGCTCCTTGGAACAGGTTCAAGCCTGCGCTTTCCGCGCCCGGCGTTGTCGCAGTCGCTTGCGAACGCTAGAATCGGCATGGAAGTCATGAATACGCAGGCCGCCTGCCGCACCTATAACATCCTGATGGCGGAGGGGCGCAAAGTTGCCGCCGCTTTGCTGATCGGGGAATAAAGCAATTACCGATCATTAACCGGAGAATGACCCATACTATGCAACCACATTTGCTGCAACAAGACGCCAAAGCACAACCGATTGACCGGGTCATAGCCCAGGTCGGCAGTGTCATACTCGGCAAAGACCGTCAAATCCGTCTGGCGCTTGCCTGCATACTGGCGCGCGGCCACTTGCTGATCGAGGATTTGCCGGGAGTGGGCAAAACCACAATGGCGCACGCCTTGGCGCGTACGCTCGGGCTGGAATTCCACCGCATTCAATTCACGAGCGACATGCTCCCGGCGGACATACTGGGCGTTTCGATCTTCGACCGTGGCGCCGGTGCTTTTAAATTTCATCCCGGCCCGGTATTTTCGCAAGTGATTCTCGCCGATGAAATCAACCGCGCCACACCCAAAACGCAAAGCGCGCTTCTTGAGGCAATGGAGGAGCATCAGGTCACTACCGAAGGCGAAACGCGTCCCCTGCCCCGGCCTTTTTTCGTCATCGCCACGCAAAATCCCTCGCAGTTTGTCGGCACCTTTCCTCTCCCCGAATCTCAGCTCGACCGCTTCCTGATGCGCATCCGCCTGGGCTACCCTGACAACACCGCTGAACGCGCGCTGCTTAAAGGCGGCGAGCGGCGCGACATGGTTTCGCATCTGTTGCCGTGCATGAACGCGGCGGAATTGCTGGAAGTTCAGCAAAAAGTAAGGCTGGTGCACGCCTCGGATGCGTTAATGGATTATCTTCAGGCACTAATCGCGCGTACTCGGCAATCGCCGCACTACGTGAACGGATTGAGCCCGCGTGCCGGGCTGGCGCTCCTGCATTCGGCGCGCGCCTGGGCCCTGATGCACGGACGTAACCAGGTGCTGCCGGAAGACGTGCAGGCGGTATTGCCCAGCGTGGTTAATCACCGTTTGCAACTAGCGGGTGATCATGTGCACCACAAAGATCTGGCGGAGAGCCTCATCAGTGCGGTGGCAATTCCCTGAAATTCGTTGGGCAAGAATTGACCCAGTGCGGCGCTCATTTGAAAATTGGCTGAACAGATGGCTGTTCAAGCTTAAAGGGCCTGAGGCCGGCCCGGTGGTGCTCACCCAGCGCCGCGTATTCATTCTTCCCACGCGCCAGGGCTTGCTGTTCGGGGTGCTGCTGCTGTTGTTGCTGACCGGCTCGATCAATTACAACCTGAGCTTGGGCTATGTGCTCACTTTTCTCCTTGCCGCGACGGGCATCATTTCCATGCTGCACGCCTTTCGTAATCTGGCAGGACTGCTGGTGCGCTCCGGCAAGACCAATCCGGTATTCGCCGGAGAACATGCACGCTTCGCCGTATGCGTAGACAATCACCGTCCCCTGCCGCGTTACGCAATCGCTGTAACGCGCAGCAAGCAAGCCCCGGTTTTCTGCGATGTGGCGCAAAGCGCAACTGCAACCGCCGAAGTGAGCGTGGCGGCGCCGCGGCGCGGATGGTTCTGACCCGGGCGCTTTACCCTGTATACGCATTTCCCGCTTGGATTATTTCGCGCTTGGTCGTATGTTGAACTGGATTCCCGCTGCCTGGTGTATCCGCGCCCGGATCCGTCCAAACTGCCGCCACCGAAGCACCACTCACAAACCGGCGCGAGTTTAGAAGCAGGTCAGGGCAACGATGATTTCACCGGCCTGCGCCCGCATCAGCCCAGCGATTCGCCTCGGCATATTGCATGGAAAGCGGCGGCGCGCGATTACGGCTTGCTGACCAAACAATTCATCGGTCAGGCGGATGCCGAACTGTGGCTGGACTGGAACGATCTGCCGGCGGGCCTGGATGATGAATCCAAGTTGTCGCGTCTGTGCCGCTGGGTGCTGGATGCCGAATCCGCAGGCATAAGCTACGGGCTGCGCTTGCCCGGCAAGGAACTGTCTTTGGCTTACGGCGAGCAGCACCGCCACAACTGCCTCGAAGCCCTGGCTTTGTTTCGGTTTCAGGATGGACAAACAGCTTAGTCTTCGTAACATCTTTTGGCTGTTGCTAGCGCTTGCCCTGGTGGCGGCACCGCACGCGGTGCGGCTGCCGCCTTGGATTTCCATAGCCGCCGGCGTGCTCGGACTGTGGCGCCTGTATATTGCGCAGCGCAGATTGCCCCTGTTATCCAAGTGGCTGCTATTCTCAATGCTTGGCTCCGGCATTGCCGGAATTTATTTCAGCTACGGCGTTATTTTAGGGCGCGACTCCGGAGTGGCGCTGCTGGTTTTGCTGATAGGCCTGAAATTGATGGAGATGAACAGCCTGCGTGACGCCGTCCTGGTGCTGTTCCTCGGTTATTTTCTGATCATCACCAATTTTTTCTACTCGCAAACCATTCTCACCGGGCTTTACATGTTGCTGGTAGTGCTCGTCCTCACCGCGACATGGATCGGATGCAATCGCCCTTTGGACGACTATCCGATCAAGGAAAAACTTCATCTCGCAGGCACGCTGTTCATTCAGGCAGTGCCTCTGATGGTTGCATTGTTCCTGCTCTTTCCGCGCGTGCAGGGCCCGCTGTGGGGATTGCCGCAGGATGCTTACTCCGGCACCACCGGTTTAAGCGATAGCATGTCCCCCGGCTCACTGAGCGAGCTGACACAGTCTGATGCGGTCGCTTTTCGAGTTAAATTTGACGATCCTGCGCCCAACGCTTCGACGCTGTACTGGCGCGGCCCGGTGCTGTGGCGCTTCAACGGCCGCACCTGGTATGGCAGAAGAAATGCGGTATCCGAAGCGCCGGAACTGCGGGCTCTCGACAAGCCATTGCGCTACACCGTGACGCTTGAGCCGCACAACAGAAACTGGCTGTTCGCTCTGGATATGCCGGGCACATTACCTCCGCAGGCAGGAATTACCCAGGATTTCCAGTTAATTTCAAATGCTCCGGTGCGCAACCGCATGCGTTATGAAGTGGCTTCCTATGTCAAGTACCAGACCGGAATAAATGAAAATCCTGCTGAATTGCGGCGTGCCCTGCAGTTACCGCGGAACTTCAATCCGCGCGCCACGGAATTGGCGCAATCATGGCGTCGAAGCGCCAGCGACGATGCGGCAATTATCAACCAGGCATTGAATTTGTTCCGCAAAGATAATTTTTATTACACAATGCTGCCGCCGCTGCTTGGCGAACATCCGGTGGACGAATTCCTGTTCGACACCAAGCGTGGCTTTTGCGAACACTATGCATCGAGCTTTGCATTTTTAATGCGCGCAGCAGGAATTCCTGCGCGCATCGTAACCGGCTATCAGGGTGGCGATTTCAACGCAATAGACGATTATTTCATAGTACGCCAGGCTGATGCGCATGCCTGGGTCGAGGTTTGGCTGAAACAGCGCGGCTGGGTACGCATAGACCCGACCGCCGCGGTATCTCCGCTGCGCGTGGAAGCTGGAATCGCTGCCGCGGTGCCGGCTACCGACCCCCTTCCTCTTTTGGTGCGTCAGGATTATCCCTGGCTGCGCGAGGCACGCTTCATCTGGGATGTAATGGCAAACAACTGGAACCAGTGGGTGTTGGGCTATACCCCGCAGCGCCAGGCACAATTCATGACGCAGCTTGGCATGAGCGAAGCGACCTGGCAGAACATGGCCATCGCGCTGCTTGTTGCTTCAGGCTTGATCATGCTGGGTTTGGCCGCAATGATATTGTGGCGCCTGAGAACCGCTCCGCGCGATCCGGTGCAATTGGCCTATCACAAATTCTGCGGCAAGCTGGCAAAGGTGGGATTGGCGCGCCGTCCGGCAGAAGGCCCGCAGGACTACTCGCTGCGGCTGGCACAAGCCAAACCGCAGCATGTTGAAACTATACGCAGCATCTGCAAACTGTATATCGCGCTGCGCTACGGCACACTGGCTGACAAACTTGCAGTAAAGCAGCTGCGTCAACTGGTGAGCGGGTTTGAACCTTGAATAGGTGATGCAATGAGTGATCCCGGCGCAGCCGGGGTACGACAAGATGCAGCTTAATGCGCTACAGCAGAATATCTTTGGACATGCCCTTGCGCTTCAAAATCTTGCGCAAGCTGTGCAAAGCTTCGATTTGGATCTGACGTACCCGCTCGCGCGTCAAGCTCATATGCTCTGCGAGCTGTTCCAGGGTGCAGATGTCGTAGCCGTTTAAGCCGTAGCGGTGCTCGATTACACGACGCTGCTTATCGTTCAACTGATTGAGCCATTCCTGCACATAGACTTCCAGCTCAGTATGCTCACACTTGAGATCGGGCGTGGGGTTGTGCTCATCCGGAATAGATTCGCCAACCGATAGCATGGGGTCAATGTCCAGTGGCGCATCAAGCGAGGCCGTGCGCTCGTTGTACGCCAACACCCGGCGTACCTCTTCCACCGGCAGTCCCAACAGGTATGCTACGTCATCTGTGGTCGGTTCTTTTTCGCAATGCGTCTCCAGGTGGCGTAAGGCGCGCAAAACAATATTGAGTTCCTTAATAACATGCACCGGCAGGCGGATGGTGCGGGACTGGTTCATGATGGCGCGCTCGATGTTCTGCCGGATCCACCACGTAGCGTAGGTAGAAAAACGGAAGCCGCGTTCCGGATCGAATTTCTCCAGCGCATGGATCAAACCCAGATTGCCTTCCTCGATCAAATCTAGTAGCGCCAAGCCGCGGTGGGCATAATGCTTGGCGATTTTCACCACCAGCCGCAGATTGTGTTTGATCATTTTCTGGCGCGCCTCGAAATCACCCTGTTTGGTAAGGCGCGCATAACGCAACTCGTCCTGGGCGCTCAACAACGCATTCTGTCCGATTTCATTGAGGTAAATCTGCGTTACGTCCGAAAGCACATCGGTGGTGAATTGGTCCACTTCCGCAACAGCTTCCTCGGCTTGCGGCGCCGATTCCTCTTCCTGCGGTTCGTCCCCCAGCTGGTTATTGCTCATGATGTTTTATCGGCGGGTAAATATTTCAGCGGGTCAACCGGCTTGCCCAGGCGCCTGATTTCAAAATGCAGCTTGACTTGATCAGCATCGCTGTTCCCCATTTCCCCAATTTTCTGGCCTTTCACCACAGCCTGCCCCTCTTTTACCAATATCTCACTGTTGTGGGCATATGCGCTGAGATAAGTATCGTTGTGCTTGATGATAATCAGTTTTCCATAGCCGCGTAAACCGCTGCCGCTGTACACCACCTTGCCCGGCGCACTGGCATACACCGGTTGACCGATGCTGCCAGCGATATCCACGCCTTTCAGGTTGGCGCTTTCGCTGAAGCCGGAAACGATTTTGCCGGTGGCAGGCCAACCCCAATCAATTTCGCCGATTGCCGTTTCAGGAATCTTGCTTTCGGTTTTGCTTTCGGTTTTGCTTTCGGTTTTGCTTTCGGTTTTGCTCTCGGTTTTGCTCTCGGTCTTGGGTTCAAGGACTGGCTCGGTTTTGGTGCGCTGTGCTGGCGATTTTTGCAACTGCGCCAGTGCCTCATCCGAATACGGGAGTTTGACCGCTTTGGGCTCGGTTTTCAGCATCCCGGAAGGAGGTAGCGGTTTGGCTACCAGGCTTTCAACTGGCCGGCCCTCAACCCCGGGCGTGGTTTGCAGCGGCGCAGTGACGGCCACATCTGTCGACGGCGTGAGCCGCAGCTGCTGACCCTCATTAATCAACGTGGGATCGCTGATGTTGTTCCATTGCGCGAGTTCCTTGTAATCAAGGTCATGCGCCAGCGCAATACTGTACAAGGTATCGCTCTTTTGCACGATATAAAACTCGGGACGCGCACCCCCTTCCTGCTTCGCAGCTATTTTCTCTTTTGCCGGTTTCGCCGCCTGCCTGGCCGCAGGCGATTTGTCTATCACCGGCGCCGGACGCAGCCCGCTGGTGCAGCCACCTACCACGAGATTAATCGCCAACAGCAGTACGCCTGCTTTCAAGGATGATGTTGTGGCCATCATCACTCCATTCCAGACCGCAATGGAACAAATTTCACCGCATCCAAAACTGTCTCACTGTAACTTTGC
>DATHDD010000173.1:0-4265 GCA_035319205.1 Burkholderiales bacterium
ACGACGCGATTGGCGCAGTATTTGACTTTTATCATTACCACAGAACCAACTTTTCCCTATTGTTGTGTTGACAAATAAAAGGCGTGGAGGGCACCACCATGAAACGGGAAAATCCGGAACTTTTTGGCGCGGCTCCCAACGATCGGGATGTCGGGATAGCGCTGACCAAGAGCCGGGATAACGCACGCGGGCAGAATTCTCGGCTTTCGTTCGAAGGACGCCTGACGCGCAGCCTGCTCCATTCGGTCGGTGACCCCCCGATTCGCGTTACACTCTGGAATGGCGAGTCCATTTCCACGGCTGCAAGCAACCCCGTTGCTGATATGCGGATCGCAAACCGTTCCTGTCTGTTCAAATTGCTGATCAATCCGGAGTTGTATTTCGGCGACGCTTACAGCAACGGCTCGATCGAAGTCGATGGGGATTTGGTAAAGCTTATTGAGGCCGCCTATCAAGGCCTGGCGCGCGTGCGTTCCGTAGGACTGCGGTCGCGCCTGAGCAAGTGGCTGAACCGCAGCCATGTGAATACGCTGTCGGACTCGCGCGAGAATATCCACCGTCACTACGATCTCGGCAACGAATTCTACAAGCTCTGGCTCGACCAGCACATGGTCTATACCTGCGCGTATTTTCCGAGCCCCGATGTCACGCTAGAGCAAGCGCAGATAGCCAAGATGGATCACGTTTGCCGTAAGCTCAGGCTGCGGCCGGATGAGACCGTGGTCGAAGCGGGTTGCGGCTGGGGTGCTCTGGCGCTGCACATGGCTACGCAATACGGGGTCAGGGTCAAGGCGTTCAACATATCACATGAGCAGATGGTCTATGCCAAAGCGCGCGCGCATGCCTTAGGTGTCGAACACCGCGTAGAATTCATTGAAGACGATTACCGAAACGCCAGTGGACGCTTCGATGCATTCATGTCAGTCGGCATGCTCGAGCATGTCGGCCGCGAGTTCTATCATGAGCTTCATCGCGTCATTGACCGCTGCTTGGATGGCAACGGACGAGGGCTCATTCACAGTATCGGTCGCAACCGGCCTGCCCCATACAACGCTTGGGTTGAAAAGCGAATTTTCCCTGGCGCCTATCCACCGTCGTTACGTGAAATGCTGGAAGTGGTGGAGGACGGGAATTTCTCTGTGCTTGACGTCGAGAATCTGCGACAGCACTATGCGTTGACGCTCAAACATTGGCTGCAGCGATTTGAGTCTGCCAGCAGCCGCGTAAAAGAAATGTACGACGAGCGTTTCGTCCGAACCTGGCGCCTATACCTCGCAGGATCGATCGCTGCATTCAACACGGGTGACATGCAGCTGTTTCAGGTGTTGTTCGCGCGCGGGGCCAATAACGACATCCCCTGGACGCGGGCATATATTTACAACTGATGTAATGGCATCCCAGTGCCTATAGATTCGTGCGACGTGCTGATCGTCGGAGGCGGTCCCGCAGGGTCGACGTGCGCATGGCAGCTCATCCGGTCCGGCTTCGACGTTATAGTGCTCGACAAGCATACTTTTCCACGCGACAAAGTGTGCGCGGGCTGGATAACCCCGGCAGTAGTCAAATCATTACGGCTTGACATTGCAGATTATGCGCGCGGGTGCGTGATACAGCCGGTCTACGGATTTCAAACGGGCATTATCGGTGAACCGGAAGTGGAAACGCGTTATCGCGAACCCGCAAGTTTCGGCATTCGCCGTTGCGAGTTTGACAATTACTTGCTGAAGCGCTCAGGGGCACGGTTGCGGCTTGGTGAGCCAATGAAGTCAATGGTACGCGATGGTGGCATGTGGCTGGTAAATGAGAACATCAGAGCACCTCTTGTGATTGGTGCTGGCGGGCATTTTTGCCCGGTAGCACGTATGGCCCGCACTCAGAATGAGCACAATGAAACTTTGGTCGTCGCGCAGGAGATTGAGTTTCTGCTCAATGAACAGGACAGAAGTGAATGTCGCATAGATAATGAGCTTGTGCAACTGTACTTCTGCCCCGACCTCAAGGGTTATGGATGGTGCTTCGCGAAAGGCGGTTATCTCAACGTTGGTCTTGGTCGCGAGGACAGCCACAAGCTCTCCGAGCATGTGGATCGGTTCTGCCAATGGCTGCAGCAGCGCGGGACTATTCCGCGCAATTTGCCCGGGAGATTCAATGGTCACGCTTACCTCCTGTATCCGGGGTCGCGCCGGACACTTACCAGCCACGGCATGCTCCTGATCGGTGATTCTGCTGGGCTGGCCTATCCGCAAAGCGGAGAAGGCATTCGCCCTGCGGTGGAATCCGCGCTGATGGCCGCCGAGGTTATTATCAATGCTCGAAATGATTATCGGCAAGAGAAGCTCGCGCCCTATGTGAGTCGATTGACGCAGCGCTTCGGCAAGAAAAACTTACAACCGACAAGCGGACCATTATTGCCGGAAAAAGTCAGGCAGACGGTTGCGATGAAGTTGATGAGAACAAATTGGTTTGCGCGTCACGTAATCATCGACCGCTGGTTCTTACATTCAGGACAGCCTGCAATTCTGTAAATCTGGCATTCTCGCAAAAAGCCGCTTGGGCACAAGAATCGCGCGGCCCAATTAAAAAAACCACACTTGTTGTCAGGGACCTGCGCGGAAAGTCTAGTCAGGAGCAGCGGCCTAGCGGAATCGAACCGTGGCGGATTTTGCCTCGCGCTTCGTTTCGGCGAAATCGGGTGGCCAAGGGCGGAATCGAGCCTTTGCGGATTTTGCCTCGCGCGCCTTGCGCTCGGCGAAATCGGGTGGCCTCTAATTGACCACCTTTTCGATTTTGGCTCGGCTAACGCCTCGCCGAAATCCGGTGGCCAAGGGCGGAATCGAACCACCGACACACGGATTTTCAGTCCGCTGCTCTACCAACTGAGCTACTTGGCCATTATTTGAAGCGCGCTATTACAATCTTAATGCAAAAACAAGTCAAGCCGACAGCGTGTACGTAAAACAAAACCCCTTGGTTCGCATCCAAGGGGTTTTGTTTTTATGCCGGGACCGTGTAATTACATATCCATTCCGCCCATGCCACCCATGCCGCCCATTCTGCCTCCAGGCATTGCTGGTTTTTCTTCATCCTGTTCTGCGACCATGCAATCGGTGGTGAGCATCAATCCGGCGATTGAAGCGGCATTTTGCAGAGCGTAGCGGGTCACTTTGGTAGGATCAAGCACACCCATCTGCACCAGATCGCCGTATTCATTGGTCGCCGCGTTGTAGCCGAAATTGCCTTTGCCTTCCATGACTTTATTGGCAACTACGGAAGGTTCCTCTCCGGTGTTGGCGACGATTTGGCGCAACGGTTCTTCCAGCGCACGCAGCACGATCTTTACGCCGGCATCCTGGTCGTGGTTGTCGCCTTTAACCTTGATATTTGCCCTTGCGCGAATTAGCGCAACTCCGCCGCCGGCAACGATGCCTTCCTCCACCGCAGCGCGCGTTGCGTGCAACGCGTCTTCCACGCGCGCTTTTTTCTCTTTCATCTCGACTTCGGTCGCAGCACCGACTTTGATTACTGCCACGCCTCCGGCGAGTTTGGCCACGCGCTCCTGCAGTTTTTCCTTGTCATAGTCGCTGGTGGCTTCATCGATTTGCTTGCGAATCTGCTTGACACGGCTTTCAATGTTCTTGGGATCCCCCGCGCCATCAATAATCGTCGTGTCCTCCTTCGCTATTTCAATGCGTTTCGCCTGGCCCAAATCCTTGAGCGAAGCTTTTTCCAGCGTGAGCCCGAGTTCTTCCGCAATCACCGTACCGCCGGTGAGAATCGCGATGTCTTCCAGCATGGCTTTGCGGCGGTCGCCGAACCCCGGCGCTTTCACCGCGCAGGTCTTCAGGATGCCGCGGATGTTGTTCACCACCAGGGTCGCCAGTGCTTCGCCATCCACGTCTTCAGCTACAATCAACAGCGGCTTGCCGGCTTTTGCGACTTGCTCCAGTACCGGCAGCAGTTCGCGGATATTGGAAATTTTTTTATCGTGCAGGAGCACGTAGGGAGTTTCTAAAAGCGCGATTTGCCTATCCGCATTGTTGATGAAATAAGGCGAGAGGTAGCCGCGGTCAAACTGCATGCCTTCAACCACATCGAGCTCGTTATTAAGCCCCGAAGCATCTTCCACGGTAATCACGCCTTCCTTGCCGACCTTGTCCATGGCATCGGCGATGATCTTGCCGATGGCTTCATCGGCATTGGCGGAAATGCTCCCTACCTGGGCAATCTCCTTGCTGGTGGTGCAGGGCTTGGATATTTTCTTGAGT
>DATHDD010000174.1:0-12630 GCA_035319205.1 Burkholderiales bacterium
TACGGGCGGTTATTGCAACCATACCAATGACCGCAGCGATGACTAACAGAAAACCAATCGTAGTGTAATCCATGGAAAAGTTCCTACTTACTTACAAATCAGCTTTAGTTTATTTGTCTTGTTGGAGCAAGGAAATAGAGCCATGCTAACGCTCACCTTGCGTCACCAAAGCTGTCCATCCCAACTTTGTTATTGTTAAACGGGTAAATTGTTAGGTTTTTTGGATATTTAGAATTTGATCTAGATCAAATTTGCTTAAAGTTATTTTTTGACCATATATGAACTTTGTGGCTGTCGCAATCCTCCTAGCGACAACAACGCTGTTGTCGGCTCGTCAAGTCACGCCACGCCATGACGCTGAACAGCCCGCTTCGCGCTGTCGTGTTGAATTACCGATAGATCATGCTGTGCCGCTTCACACTGTAGCGTGAACTTGTTTGCCTGCAGCTTGCGACCTCATGGAAACTGATCTTTATCAGTGATAGTCTTGCCCATATGTCGGCTTTTTCTTTTGATATCAATTTAAGTTGATAGAACCACTCGGTGCCTAATCTGTTATCTGTCTCTCGCCACTACGCGGGTGGTTGGCGCTGCGCGCTTCCCGCGTTCGGCCTGGCGCTGTGCCTGTCCGGCTGTGCTGCCTTCCGCAGCTACGACACCGAAATGCACAAGACCCTGGACCAGGCGTCCAACGGCAACCTTGACGGGGCCATCGAGGTCCTTGAGTCCAACAACCGCGGTAATTACAAGGATCTGCTGTACTACCTTGAGCTCGGCATGTTGCAGCGGCTAGGGGACCGATATCCGGACAGTCAGAAATCCTGGATGTCGGCGAACGCGTATGTGCAGGCCTGGGAACATACAGCGCAAACCAATCCCGCGAAGCTGCTCCCGGGGGCCGCAAGTTATCTGATCAACGACAAGGTGCGCACTTATGAAGGCCATGACTACGAGAAAGTTATGCTCCTTACTTACACCGCGCTTAATTTCCTGTCCATGGGCGACTACGAGAACGCTCGCGTGGCGATTAAGCAAACGCACGAGCTTGAGGCCGTAATTGCGGAACTGCGCCGCAAGGAAGTATTAGAAGTAGAGCAAGACGCATGGAAGCGGGGTGCACGTACCAGCTTCAAGGAGATCAACGGATATCCAGTCCAGACCATCGACAATCCCGCGGTGAATGCACTCAAGAACAGCTACCAGAGCGCGCTGTCGCACTATCTGGCAGGATTTGTCTATGAATCGCTGGGTGAGCCGAGCCTGGCCGCGCCGGGCTACCGCCTGGCGAACGAACTTCAGCCCAACCAGCCGCTGTTGGAGCAGGCGCTGAGCGGTCTGGAGCAACGCGTAAGCGCACCCGACGACGGGCTAACCGACGTGTTGTTCGTGATCGGATCAGGCACGGCTCCCGCCCTGCAGTCGCGCCAGTTCCGGCTGCCCATTCCGGCGAACGGCACGCTGATTCGGCTTCCGATCCCATTCCCGGTAATGGTGCCGACTTCGACGCCGTACCTGCCCGGCCAGCTCAAACTGGACGATGAACAGTTGCTGACTGTGGCGCCGATAACCAGCATCGACCTAATGGCGCGCCGCGCGCTCAAGGATGACATGCCCGGCATCATGCTGCGCGCCGCGATTCGCATCACCGCCAAAGGGGCCGCGCAGTACCAGCTGCAACACCAGGGACAGAAGCAGGACAACACTGCACTCGCGATAGCGGCGCTCGCCATGGCCCTCGGTGCGGTGGTGACTGAATCAGCTGACGAGCGCACTTGGCGCACACTCCCATCGGAAATCGCCATCGCCCGTGGCCGTATCCCTGCCGGCAAGCATACCATCACGCTGCAGACCTTCGAAGGTGTGCGCAGCGTGCAATTGAATTTATCCGGCCGCTACGCCGTGGTAGACTTACGTTTACTACGCCGTCAGCTCTTTGTGCAGCTCCCGGAACCGGCGGTCCGAAGGGACCGTCAACAACCGACTGACGCCGGAGCTGCACCGGCACCGTCAACGGAGGGCGGGCCTGAAACGTTGGAGCAGCAACCCCACACTATGGAGACGCCAAAATGAACCGGACATGGACCATCATTGCACTGCTGGCAGTCGTGTTCGCCTACGGCTGCGCCACCAAAAAGGGCTTCGAAAAGCCCGGCTTCGCCTTCGGTTGCCCGATTGGCGACGCCAAGGTCAGCTCAATGGACGACCTGGTCAAGGTCAAGGTCTTGAGCGAAGGTAAACGCACCACTATCGTGGCAACCGAGATGCGCTGCACCATGACTGGAGATCTGTTGAAGATTGACGTGAACCTTAACAACGACAGCTCCAAGGTCAAGCGCGTCGCCTACAAGTTCCGCTGGATCGACCGCGAGGGCATGCGTGCCTGGGAAGAGGAAGTATGGAAACCGTTGCTGATGTATGAAAACAGTAACATAGCGGTCAGCGGCGTGGCGCCCACGAACAAAGCTGTGGATTTCCGCCTGATCCTGCTGAGTCAGGAGTAACCGTAGCACGGAAACCCTGAGAAACGGGATGGTAGACCCGATGCACCGCGGGTCTACTTAGTGAAAGGAGAGCATATGATCGATTTAAACCGCACCCGACGCCTTGTGCTGTTGCCGCTGCTCGCCGCCGTGGCCCTCGCCGCCGGCTGCGCCCAGGAGCAGACTCGCTACGGCGATGAAAGAAGCATTGAAACCGTTACCAACCAGTTCAGTTCCACCGACTTGCAGATGATCGCCGAGTCCATGACGCGCTCCATGCTGCAGTCACCAGCGATCGTCAGCGGCAATCTGCCAATCGTGACCGTGCAGGAAGTGAAGAACAAGACCAGCGAGTACATTGACACTCGTGCCGTCACGGACAGCATCCGGTCCGAGCTGCAGAAGAGCGGCAAGGTTCGCTTTGCTGTGGACGCAGCCGCCATGCAGCAGCAGGTCGAGGAAGTGGAGCGTCAGCAGGGTGAATACTACGATAAGGATGAAACGGCCGAAAAAGGCCGGATGGTGGGAGCCCAGTATCGCATGGAGGGCAACATCATCTCCATCGTGAAGCAGGCAAAGGACATTAGGGACGTGTACTACAAGTTCAACCTGCAGCTGTGGAACGTACGCAACGGACTGCTGGAGTGGTCTGACGAAAAGGAGATCCGCAAGACCACGACCAAAGGCTGAGCCTAGTGTCCAGCTTTGGGGTAACTATTAAAGACGCATTAACGCAGCCAAAATTGCGGTAGTTATGCGTATTTTCCCAATCTCAAAATATTCGTTGGTCATCAGCGCAGCTTGACATTTGATTTTGCCGGAGCAGGCCGCAGCCCTCGCCGCATGTGGCGTGAGCGCGTATGTAGTGGGCAAAGCCAAAATAACCCAACTGCTCCAGCTCCTGGGCAAACTCGCTAATAGCACTCTTTGGCTGATCGGGCAGTCCAAAAACTTTCCTGGCATTGGATAAAAATTGCTTAAGCCATGCTTCATGCTGCTCTTGGCTGAATGGATGCTCATTCGCTATCTGTACCTGCCTGAAGCCTTCCGCTGCAACTGAAGTGTCGAACTCAAATGCATGCTGATTCATGTTATGTATCTCCTATCAAGATTGTCTTTTTCTCCTTTTGCAGCAAGCAGTTTGCCAGTCAAATAAGAAACTTTAATGAACGTTTTTTGATTGTTTTGTAACAGTATGAAGTTGAAAGTTGCCAGTAAGTCGCGTGCGGAGGTTATAGCCTGCTTTTTCCAATATCTTTCAGTTGCTGTTGCAACGACAGCACATCTAGTTTTTCCATGGGTAAGCTCAAAAAAAGCTGGATGCGGGCCGTAATCTGCTGGAACACTCTTTAAAATATGATGAATAAACTCAATGTCTTTCCTTTTCGTACCACGACTTGCTCGCGTTGACTATCCTCACCACAGAGAGCATTACCGGCACCTCAATTAGTACGCCCACTACCGTGGCGAGTGCCGCGCCGGAATTGAAACCGAAGAGGCTGATGGCAGCCGCAACCGCGAGCTCGAAAAAGTTACTTGCGCCGATCAGCGCAGATGGTCCCGCCACGCAATGGGCAACGCCGAAGCGCCGGTTAAGCAGGTAGGCCAGCGCGGAATTGAAGTAGACCTGGATCACGATCGGCACTGCCAAGATTGCGATGACCAGTGGCTGTTTGAGGATTTGCTCACCCTGAAAGGCAAAGAGCAGGACGAGCATAAACAGCAGTGCAGTCACTGAGAATGGCTGGACGCGAGCGAGCGTCTCCTGCAGCTGTCCTTGGCCTCCACGCAGCAGGGCCCTGCGCCAGAGTTGTGCGATAACCAGCGGAATCAAGATGTACAGGACGACGGAAGTAAAAAGCGTGTCCCATGGTACCGTGATTGCCGACAATCCGAGCAGCAAGCCGACGATGGGCGCGAACGCAAAAACCATGATCGTATCGTTGAGCGCAACCTGGCTCAGTGTAAAGTAAGGATCACCGCGACTGAGCTGGCTCCAGACGAACACCATTGCGGTACATGGCGCTGCAGCGAGCAGGATCAACCCGGCGAAATAGCTGTCTACCTGGTCGGCTGGCAAGTACGCTGCGAACACGTTCTGCACAAAAATCCAGCCTAGCAGGGCCATCGAGAACGGTTTCACCAGCCAATTGATAACGAGTGTGACGGCGATACCGCGCCAGTGTTGCCGTACCTGCCCGATTGCACCAAAGTCGATCTTCAGCAGCATCGGGATGATCATCACCCAGATCAGAACGCCCACCGGGATGTTCACCTTGGCGATTTCCAGGCGCCCGACCATCTGGAATACTCCGGGCAGCGACTGCCCGAGCGCGACTCCTGCCACGATGCATAGAACCACCCACACCGTGAGCCAGCGCTCGAAAAATCCCATCGTCGGCTTCGTCGTCGGCCCAGCGGCAGCCTGTGCCCCGACGGTCATTGCGATTGTGCCCTCGTCTCGACGCGGGCTTGACCGATATCCGCGAGCTTCCTCGTCAGCGCCAGCCGATCAAGCTTGTCAAGCGGCAGGCTGAGGAACAGGTTGATGCGCGTGCTCAGTTCCTTAAAGGCGACGAGAAATGCACGACGCTTCTCTTCGTCAGTGCCCTCGGCCTTGGCCGGGTCATCAACGCCCCAGTGCGCCGTCATAGGCTGCCCCGGCCAAATCGGACACATCTCTCCTGCCGCCTGATCGCATACCGTGAATACGAAATCCATCTGCGGCGATCCGGGCTGCGCGAACTCGTCCCAACTCTTGGAACGCGGGCTGGTAGTATCAAGGTGATTCTTCTCGAGCAGCTCAAGTGCGAATGGGTTGACCTTCCCTCGGGGGTGGCTGCCGGCACTGTAGGCGATGAATCGGCCTTTGCCGACTTGGTTAAGGAATGCTTCCGCCAGGATGCTACGAGCTGAATTATGCGTGCATAGAAAAAGCACGCTATAGGTTTTCCTTTTCATAATGCGACTAAGGAAGAACGTCTCATTTTCTTTTCTTGCGTGTACCAGTGCGGGGAAAAGCGCGTGCAGGAGCGCATCGCTCCGGATCGCCACCGCAGCAGTTCTCTGTTAGAAAAGCAACCAGACCGTTCATGGTGCTGAAGTCTGCCGAATATATCAGAGAGCGACTAGAGCGTTGGCATGATGCCAGTTGCGCATGCTTGAGCTGGGACAAATGAAACGACAGAGTCGGTCCAGGCAAGTGAAGACGCACGGCGATTTGGCCGGCTGAAAGCCCATTGGGCCCGGCTTCAACCAGTGATTTGAAAATGGCCAGGCGCGACTCCTGGGAGAGGGCTTCAAGAGCGCGCAGAGCGCTTTTTAATTCCATATTTCCAATAATATGGAAATAATATTTGCGCGTCAACCTCGCAATCCCTCCGCACTATCGACTTAATCCTGTGCCGGTGGTCAAAGCATGCAGCGAGCTGAAGGGAAACGGATGGTAAAGCTGCTACCTTTTCCCGGCGTACTGTCGATTGCAAGCTCCGCCTGGTGCCGGAGTACTACATGCTTGACGATGGCGAGACCAAGCCCGGTGCCGCCGGTTTCGCGCGAACGACCGCGGTCAACGCGGTAAAACCGCTCGGTAATGCGCGGTATGTGTTCAGGTGCAATGCCGATGCCGGTGTCGCGCACTTCGAACACGGACTGATCACCTTTGTTATACCAACTCAGGGTTATTTCGCCACCCGGGGGCGTGTAACGAACGGCGTTGTTTGCTAAATTGCCGAATGCGCTGGCAAGCTCGGCTTCACTGCCCAGGATCTTGGTTGTTGAATCAATTTGCAGGTTGATTTGGTGAAATCCTGCACTCAATCCTAGTGCATCGTCATGCACGCTTCGGACAATTGCAGCAATATCCACTGGCTCTTCCTTGAGCGGATTTTGCGGGCTTTCAAGCTGCGAAAGCGTGAGTAGATCGTTGATCAGACGATGCATGCTGTCAGCTTGGGTTTTCATCAGCTTGAGAAAGCGCGGTGCTTCGGGATCATCCGGCGGCAGGTGCTCCAGCGTTTCCAGGAAACCGCACAGCACGGTAAGCGGGGTACGCAATTCGTGCGAGACATTGGCGATGAAGTCCCGGCGCATTGTTTCCACCTCTTCGAACTTCGAAATATCGCGCGTGACAAGAAGTTTCTGCTCGGTACCGTAAGGAATGATCTGAAACGACAGCGTGAGGTGCGGGTCGCGCGCCGATTTCACAACCAGAGGTTCACCAAAATTGCGACGGGCGATGAATTCGACGATCTCAGGTTGGCGCACCAAGTTGGTGAGAGGCTGGCCGATATCATGCTCCGGGTCCAAACCCAGATAGCTGGTGGCATGCCAGTTGAACCATTCGATATGATCATCGCCGGTAAGGATCACCATGCCGTCGGGCATAGCCTCAGCGGCTTCGCGCATCCGCACCAGCGTGGCAGAAAGGTTTTTTTCAGCCTCCTTGTGCTTGCGTTCAAGCCGGTACAGGTTCGCAAACACCCGCTCCCACACCCAGCTGCCGAGCGGTACCGGTGTGTCTATATTGCTTTGCGTCCAGCGCTCGAATTGCGCAAGCTGATGGGTGTGGTAGAAAACCAGAAGTAATGCGCCAACGGCGAGTATGCTCAATCCGACAATCAAATCAAACAGCAGACTGCAAAGCAGAGAAATCGCCAGGATGATTCCCAGTGCAGCTACGCTTCGATTCCAGAGTGAATATATCAAATAGATTTGCCGGTCAGAAGATACCCGCTGCCGCGCACCGTCCTGATCAATTTATCATGACCGCTCGGCTGCAATGCCAGGCGCAAACGGCGGATATGGACATCCACTGTGCGCTCTCCCAGATACACGTGATCACCCCAGACTTGATCCAGCAGTTGTGCGCGTGAGTATACACGATCCGGGTGGGTCATTAAAAAGTGGAGAAAGCGGAATTCAGTCGGACCAATGTGTAAAGACTTGTCTGCTGCACATACCCGGTGCGAAACCGGGTCCAGGACGAGGGTGCCGATTTTGACGGCATCATCAGTGGAGTGCGGCGCCCGCCTGCGCAGCACCGCCTTGACTCTCGCCAGCAATTCCCGCGGCGAAAACGGTTTGGTGATGTAGTCGTCCACACCGTGTTCGAGACCGGTAACTTTGCTGTTTTCCTCTGCCCGCGCCGTCACCATGATGATGGGCACAGTCTTGGTGCGGGGGTTGCTCCTGACTTCGCGGGCGAACGCCAGCCCTGAACGGCCGGGCAGCATCCAGTCGAGAAGAATCATGTCCGGGAGACTGCCATTCAGCGCGTTGGTCGCTGCAGCGGCATCGGCAGCGCGCTGAACATCGTAACCGGCTCGGACCAGCGTGGTGGCAAGCAACTCCTGAATGGCAGGCTCGTCTTCCACGACCAACACCGTCGTGTTCATCCCTTGCCGATTTCCCGCTGGATTTCGGCCAGGCTGGCGTGCCGCACGTCCTTGCCTTTCACCACATGAACTACATATTCGCAAATATTCTTGGCGTGGTCGCCGATGCGCTCAATGGCCTTGGCAATCAGCACTATCTCAATACACACGGATATAGTGCGCGGATCCTCCATCATATAGCTCGCCATTTGACGCACGATGCTCACAAACTCAGCGTCAACTTTCTCGTCCTCCCCCAACACTTCGGCGGCCGCCTTGACATCAAGCCGGGCCAGCGCGTCCAGCGCTTTCTGCACCATCTGTCTAGTCATCTGTGAAACCCAGCTAAGTTCATGCAAGTGCGCCACAGTAACCCGTTTGCTGTCGTGTATCTCCTGGCCTTTGGAGGCAACTTTTTTCGCTTCGTCTCCGATTCGTTCGAGGTCGTTTGCTGTTTTAAGGAACGTCATAATCATGCGCAAATCAATCGCAGCCGGCTGGCGCTTACTTATTATCTGAGTGCACAATTGATCTATTTCCATTTCCATGCTGTTGATGCGCTCCTCGTCGGCGAGCACATCCTGTACAGCCTCATCATTGCCGGACTTCAGCAAATTGATGGCCCGCAGCAACTGCTGCTCGACTAAACCGCCCATATTTAGCACCACGGAACGGATAGCCTCCATGTCGGTGTCGAACTGTTTTAAAGTGTGCTCATTCACGGTTTTTCCTCCGATTAACCGAAGCGGCCGGTGATGTAGTCCTCTGTTTCCTTGCGCTTGGGTTTAATGAAGATTTCATCAGTCCTGCCGAATTCGATCAATTCACCCAGGTACATGTAGGCAGTATAGTCGGAAACCCGCGCCGCCTGCTGCATATTATGGGTGACGATGGCGATGGTGTAATCCTCCTTGAGTTCATGAATCAACTCTTCGATACGAGCGGTTGAGATCGGGTCAAGAGCAGAGGCAGGCTCGTCCAGCAACAGGACTTCGGGCTTCACCGCGATGGCACGGGCTATGCATAGACGCTGTTGTTGCCCTCCGGAAAGGCTGGTTCCGCTCTGGTTCAGTATAGCCTTCACTTCATCCCACAAAGCAGCTTTGCGAAGCGCCCATTCAACCCGCTCCTCAAGTTCACGCCGGGACAGGTTTTCGTAGAGTTTGATGCCAAAGACGATATTGTCAAAAACAGACATGGGGAACGGCGTAGGTTTCTGGAACACCATTCCTATCTTGGCGCGCAGCATGTTGAGATCCTGGTGTGGATCCAGGATGTTTTCACCATCCATCATAATCTCACCCGTCGCCCGCTGGTTGGGATACAGTTCGTACATCCGGTTAAATGTGCGCAACAAGGTGGACTTGCCGCAGCCCGAGGGTCCAATAAATGCGGTGACCCGATTTTCCGGTATCTCAAACGCCATGGGTTTCAACGCCTGATAGCTGCCGTAATAAAAGCTCAAGTTGTGTATCTTGATCTTGGGTGCAAACGCAGTTGAATGGTCCATAGTGGTTTCCAAATTCAGGCTATTGCAAGGGTAATTTTTGACCGAACAGCGTTCTGCCGATAATGTTAAAAATGAGCACCGCCACGGTAATCAGCAGTGCGCCGCCCCATGCCAGTCGCTGCCAGTCGACATACGGGCTCATGGCGAACTGAAAAATCACAACCGGTAGGTTCGCCATCGGCGCGTTGAGGTTCGAGGACCAGAATTGGTTGTTGAGTGAAGTGAAGAGCAGCGGCGCAGTCTCGCCGCTAATGCGGGCGACCGCAAGCAATATCCCGGTTATGATGCCCGCGCGGGAAGCGCGCAGAGTGACCATCGTGATTATTTTCCAGCGCGGCGCGCCGAGGGCGGCTGCGGCTTCACGCAGACTGTTGGGTATGAGCCGCAGCATGTTCTCTGTGGTTTTTAATACCACCGGAATCACGATGAGCGAAAGCGCGAAGGTACCCGCCCATCCGGAAAAGTGCCTCACGTTTGCGACGTAAACGGCGTAAACAAAAAGTCCGATGACGATGGACGGTGCGCTGAGGAGAATGTCGTTGATAAACCGCGTGGCTGGAGCAAGCCAGCCGCCACGCCCGTATTCCGCTAGGTAAGTTCCCGCCAGTATGCCCACTGGCGTGCCGATCAACACCGCGATTAAAGTCATAAGAAAGCTTCCTAAAATAGCATTAGCCAGGCCGCCGTTGCTGCCGGGAGGCGGTGTGCTCTGCATGAAGATCGTCAGTTCAATGGCTTGCAGGCCGTTATTTACCAGCGTCCACAGAATCCAGGCGAGTACAAACAGACCGAAAGCCACGGTAAGCATGGAGACAAAAAGATTAAAAGCGTTGACCAGTCGACGGCGGCGGTAAATTGGATTCATATTGCCTCAGGTCTGGGCGCCTTCCTTTTTGGTGAGCTGCAGCAAGAGCAGCTTGGCGAGCGCCAGTACGATCACCGTAATGAGAAACAGCAGCAGCCCGAGCTCGATCAGGGCGGCAGTATACAAGTCGCCGACTGCTTCATTGAATTCGTTGGCGAGCGCGGAGGCAATGCTGTTGCCCGGAGCGAGCAGCGATGTGTAAAGTTGATGTGCATTGCCAATGACGAAGGTAACCGCCATAGTTTCGCCCAGAGCCCGTCCCAGTCCAAGCAGAATCCCACCCACCACGCCGACTTTCGTGTACGGCAGTACCACGTGCCAGACTACCTCCCAAGTGGTTGCGCCAAGTCCATAGGCCGATTCCTTGAGTAGCGGCGGCACAATTTCAAATACGTCGCGCATTACCGAAGCGATAAAGGGAATGATCATGATGGCAAGAATAATACCGGCAGTCAGCATACCAATTCCTTGCGGTACACCGCTGAAAAGTGGACCGATAATCGCAAGCTGGCCGATATACTTGATCAGCCAGGGCTGTACGTAGTCGGCGAATATCGGGGCAAACACGAACAGCCCCCACATGCCGTAAATGATGCTCGGAATGCCGGCCAGCAGTTCTATGGCTATACCGAGCGGACGCTTAAGCCAGACCGGCGATAGTT
The DNA here is from genome assembly GCA_035319205.1 of Burkholderiales bacterium. Taxonomy (GTDB): domain Bacteria; phylum Pseudomonadota; class Gammaproteobacteria; order Burkholderiales; family JAHFRG01; genus JAHFRG01. The sequence goes on from DATHDD010000174.1 coordinate 10,893, forward strand.
CAGTCAGAAACAGCGCGATGCCGAAACTTACCGGGATTCCAATCAACAGGGCGATAAACGAAGTTACCAATGTGCCAAAAATCGGCACCAGCGCGCCGAATTTCTCCTGCACCGGATTCCAGTCAGTACTTATCAGATATCCAAAGCCAAAAGCTCGCATTGCCGGCAGGCTGCTGACAAGCAGCGAAATCAGTATGGCCACGAGCAGGACCAGGACCAAAAAGGCGAACAGCCTTGTAGTGTTGAGGAAAACGAGGTCAATAAAATACTGCCGCCCTAGACGGGCGGCTGTTAAAGTGCTAGAGATTACTTTGGGAGTCGGGGGGCTTTTCACCCCCTCAATAGCAGTCACAGCGGAGGTCATTTTACATACCTTCCCGACATACTGTCACTTACGGCCAGACCGGCTTGCCGGTGGCATCCTTGATTTGATTCTTCCAGGATGATTGAATCACTGCGACCACGCCGTCCGGCAAGGGCACGTAATCAAGTTGCGTGGCAAGCTTGTCGCCTTCGGCGTAAGCCCAGTTAAAGAATTTCAAAACTTCTTTCCCCCGGTCCGGTTTGTCCTGGGACTTATAAACCAGGATAAATGTTGCCCCGCTGATGGGCCAGCTGCCCTTGCCGGACTGATCGGTAAGAATTAGGTACATGCCCGGTGCTTTGTCCCATTGTGCCCCGGTCGCCGCCGCCTTGAATGATTCAAGGTTCGGTGCTACGAAGTAACCATCACGGTTTTGCACCAGCGTGTACGTCATCTTGTTTTGCAGTGCGTAGGCGTATTCAACGTAGCCAATCGATCCATTGAGGCGCTGAACGTAGGAAGCAACCCCCTCATTGCCCTTGCCGCCAACGCCGGTTGGCCATGCAACCGATGTGCCTTCACCCACTTTTTCTTTCCACTCTGGACTGACCTTGGACAAATAGTTCACCCATATAAAGGTCGTGCCGGAGCCGTCCGAGCGGTGGACCACTGTAATGTCCTGGTCTGGAAGCAATAGGTTTTTGTTAAGCGCGGCAATGGCTGAGTCGTTCCATTTTTTGATCTTGCCTAGGTAGATATCCGCTAAAACAGTTCCGCTCAAGCGCATTTCACCGGGATTGACCCCCTTCAGGTTGATCACGGGGACGTCACCGCCAATCACGGTCGGAAACTGCATCAGGCCGTTTTTATCAAGCTCTTCGGGTTTCATCGGCATATCACTCGCACCAAAATCTACGGTGCGGTTCTGAATTTGCTTGATGCCGCCGCCCGAGCCGATTGACTGGTAATTCAGCTCGTTTCCGGTTTTGTTTTTATAAGCCTCCGCCCATTTGGCATAGACGGGATAGGGGAAGGTCGCTCCCGCTCCGGTGATATCCATGGCAAAGGCCGAGACGCTGATTATTAGCGAACTTGCCAAAGCAATCAGTTTGCAGATTGGTTTTGATTCACGCATGGTTTTTACTCCTATATCAATAACTGCGTGAATCCTAAATGCCAAATGTTACAGGAATATGACGAGGGAACCTCTAATTAAGTCACGCGCGGTTGCGACGGCGGCTTTCCGGTATGGGATGCGCGAAGCGAGACGAAGCCAATGGCCATTACCCTTGGCAAGCCGAGCGACAAAGCAGACCGCCCGGAAAGCCCCGTCCCTCCGGGTTGCGGTAAAATGCAGCGTCTGCGTCGTTGCGCTCCTCGGCTTCGTAGTCCAAGCTACGACCTTCGTCGCGCGCCTCGCAGCCAACCGCATTT
>DATHDD010000175.1:0-3146 GCA_035319205.1 Burkholderiales bacterium
CCAGCAGTAAATCCGCTTATTAAAATTATCAATATTGTTGCGTTGCTGATCGTTCCTCTGCTGTAGCAAATTGCGACTAAGCCGCCCCAGCTTTGTTAAAAATTGCTCGCAAATGCTCATTTACCAATCGTGTAAACTCCGCTTTACTTGCAATTTTTGCCTCGCCGGAACGGCTTATTCATCAATTTGCGGTTAATTTGACTCGTTGTTCCTCCTCTCTCACCGGGAGAGGTTCGAATGAATGCGAACGCGAACCATCAAACATCGTATAGATCATCCTGATCTTCTATTTTAAAGGGGGCGTCATGAATAAATCCTTATTTCCTGTTTTGCTCCTCTCGCTTTTGGGCGGTTGCGCCACGACTCCGCAGAACGTGGTGCTTTATCCCGATGTCCTGGTTACGGGTTCCGAAGTCGGGAAAGGCAAAACGGTCGCATTAACAGTCACCGACGCGCGCACCGATAAAGCTTTAGGCTACCGCACTACCCGTTTAGACAAGGATTCGGTCATTCTCACTTATTCGGATGTCGCCAAGGTGGTGCAAGAAAGGATTTATGAAGGATTGAAACAGTACGGTTTCAATGTGGATGTGTCGACCGGGGACGCGCCGCGCTTACTGAGAGTGGAAATCCAAGCACTTCAGTACTCCGCGCCTACCGGTTCCTGGACCGGCGGAATCCGAACCATCGCCAGGCTCAAGGCGTCTGTCAAAAACGGCGCCACGACGTACGAGAACGTATTCGAGATTACGAACAGTGACAGGGTGATCATTCCGCCAAGCCAAAATAAAAACGAAGAGCTGATCAATAAGACCCTCGCCGACGTGCTGCAAAGTCTATTGAAAGACCAGAAGCTCATCGCCTTGCTGGCGAAGTAATCTCGGTTTGCTTGCACGCATTAATCCCTTGCAGAATGGCTAAAGCGCACAAAAAACGTTCCAAAAAGCCGTTGTTCGGCAAATTATTTCCCTTGAGGAAAGCCGCCAAGAACTCAGCCGACATAGAGGACCTCCCGGCCCTGGGAACACTTTTCCTGGCGTTTGCGATCGTGATTTTCATGTTGGCCGCTGCCGACGTTATCCACCTGGATCTGTCCGAACTCAATGCATCAACGTTGGTTGTGCTGGGAGCTGGGTTTTTGTTCTTTTGCATGGGCGTGTTGGCAGTCATCGCCAAACACCGACACTCATTCCCTGCGCTGTATATGCTGGTTGCTGCCCTCATGTGCTCGGCGTTTGCGGCCGCATTTACCTGGATTGCGTTATTGGCAAAAGGTCCTTTTGGCGGCGGTTTTTCTATAGGACAGCTGGCATTGTTTGACGATACGCGGAATCTGATTGCGCGGATTGGTTTTGGAATAGGCGCCATTGTCATGATGGTTCTTTCGTGCCTGGCTTGGTGGCGCTGGTGGCGCGCTATTAACGGTGAAAAGATTGACTTCAACTGACCTTCCAACCTAAAACAAGCCACGATTATGAAAAGAACCCTTCCCTTGTCCCGGGTCTACCGCTTGCTCGAAACCGGGCCGGTTGTGATGGTTACGACCGCTCAAAAGGGACGGGCAAACATCATGACCATGTCGTGGCACACGATGATGGACTTCGAACCGCCGATTGTGGGCTGCGTGATCAGCGACCAAAATTACACCTTCGGCATACTTAAGGCGACCAAGGAATGCGTAATCAATATCCCGACCGTGGAGCTCGCGGCGAAGGCTGTACGTTGCGGGAACATATCGGGGCGAAACGTGGACAAGTTCAAAAAATTTCATCTCACGCCAATTCCGGCATCGCGCGTCAAGGCACCGCTCATCGCGGAGTGCTACGTCAACCTCGAATGCAGGCTGGTCGATGCGCGTTTGGCCACACAGTACAACTTCTTCATCCTCGAGGTGCTCAAAGCATGGATCGACCCCTCAAGGAAAAACCCGCGGACCATTCATCATTGCGGAGGGAGCAACTTCATGGTGGCGGGTCGGACCATCAGAATCCCTTCCAGGATGAAATAGCGTTCCTTCATGCAGGTTCTGAACGCCGGCACGGACTATTTCACGTTAAAGTGTCGCATCAGAAAATAGCCAAACAGGATGTAATCCGATAACCATGAAGCTCTTATCCGTCAATGTAGGTCTTCCGCGCGAAGTCTTGTTGAAGGGGAAGCTGTTGCGCACGTCCATCTTCAAGGAGCCGGTCAAGGGACGTGTTCGAGTTGCGACTCTCAACTTAGAAGGCGATAAGCAATCCGATCTAACCGTGCACGGCGGAGCCGATAAGGCTGTTTATGCCTACCCATCCGAGCACTACCCTTTCTGGCGCAAGGAGCTGCCGGATATGGACCTGCCTTGGGCGATGTTCGGCGAGAACTTCACGACTGAAGGCATGCTTGAAGACTCCATTCACGTCGGCGATCGCTTTAAGATCGGATCTGCCGAGTTTGTCGTCACGCAACCTCGCATGCCATGCTACAAGCTCGCCATCCGCTTTGGCCGCCCGGATATCGTAAAGCGCTTCCTGCATAGCGGCCGGACCGGCTTTTATTTTGCCGTTCTTCAAGAAGGAGAAGTCGCCGCAGGCGATTCTATAGAGCTGCTTGCCAGTGATGAACACGGCGTTACGGTGGCTGATGTCGTTAATCTATACACGGCGGATGCGGCGAACCAGGACACATTGCGCCGGGTGGTCGAGCTGCCCGCGCTTCCTGCAGGTTGGCGGGACTATTTTCGCAAGCGCATCTGGGATCCGGATACATGATTTAACTGAAGGCATCAGAGGCGGACAAAGATCAGATACAATTTTCCGAGAATTCCTGAGAAGGGGGCATTAGTTGACCTCGCGGCTGACGGAAGAGCACCGCAAGACGGTCATTCGCGCCGGGCTTAACTACGTCACGGACGGCGTCGCCGGAATCCGCAGGCAGCGCGCCGGGAATGGCTGGATATATTTCGCTCCCAACGGCTCGCGGATTACCGGTGCAGCGCAACGCAAACGCATCAGCGCGCTGGTGATACCCCCGGCATGGAGCGATGTATGGATTTGCCCTGATCCAAAAGGCCACATCCAGGTGACCGCGCGTGATGCGCGCGGGCGCAAGCAATACCGCTACCATCCCTTGTACCGCGAAGCGCGCGACCGCTCAAAATTCCGCCG
>DATHDD010000176.1:0-2984 GCA_035319205.1 Burkholderiales bacterium
AGCCGTGCTGCTGCCGGCGGATATCGAGAAACTCTCCGAACAGGAATTGCTCAGACGCGCATCAGACCAACTGCAGGCGGACGTACTGGTCGCGCCGCACCACGGCAGCAAAACGTCTTCAACGGAAATTTTCCTCCACCAGGTCCAGCCGAACACGGTGATTTTCACAGTCGGCTACCGCAACCCGTTTGGCCACCCCAAAGCCGAAATTGTGGAGCGCTATAAGGCTCTCGACAGCAAAATTTACCGATCCGATCTGGATGGAGCACTGACTCTCGATTTCGATTCGCATGGCGTTACGGCGCAGTCTTACCGCGCAGTACACCGCCGCTACTGGCAGTCCTGGCCAAGCGCTGAGACCGGCAAAGAAACTGAAGCATTACTTTAGCCCGCAAGCGGTTATAATTTCGTAGACTGTTTAGGGGGGAAGGTCATGAGCAAATTCCGCAGCGAGCGCGATACCTTCGGCGAAATCAAAGTGCCCGCAGGGAAACTGTGGGGCGCGCAGACTCAGCGCAGCCTTAAAAACTTCAAGATTTCCGGCGAGCGCATGCCGCTCGATCTCATTTATGCGCTGGCGCTGGTGAAACGGGCGTCCGCGAAAGTCAATCGCGAGCTTGGCGTGCTGAATGCGAAGAAAGCCGCAGCCATCATCAAGGCGGCGGATGAAGTGGTGGAAGGTCGCCACGACAGCGAATTCCCGTTGATGGTGTGGCAAACCGGCTCCGGCACTCAAACCAATATGAACATGAACGAGGTTCTGGCGAACCGCGCTTCGGAATTGCTGGGAGGGGAGCGCGGCGAAAAGCGCCTGGTGCACCCCAACGACGAGGTCAACCGGGGACAGTCATCGAATGATGTATTTCCCACCGCGATGCATGTGGCTGCAGTGCAGGCGCTCACCCGGCAGCTGGTTCCCGGCATCCGCAAGCTGCGCGACACGCTGAATAAAAAAGCGCAGAAATTCGACTCCATCGTAAAAATCGGCCGCACTCATTTGCAGGACGCTGTACCGCTGACCCTGGGGCAGGAATTTTCCGGCTATGTATCGCAGCTCGATCACGGTCTGGAGCACGTGAAAGCAGCGCTGCCTCATCTTTGCGAACTCGCGCTGGGAGGCACTGCGGTAGGTACGGGCTTGAACGCCCACCCGCAGTTTGCGGCTAAGGTCGCCAAAGAACTCGCTCGGCTGACCGGATTGCCTCTGGTTACCGCGCCCAACAAGTTCGAGGCGCTCGCCTCCAATGACGCGCTGGTGCACGCGCATGGTGCTTTAAAAACGCTCGCGGCTTCATTGATGAAGATCGCAAACGATGTGCGCTGGCTGGCGGGCGGGCCGCGCTGCGGCCTGGGCGGACTCAGAATTCCAGAGAACGAGCCAGGCAGCTCCATCATGCCGGGCAAGGTGAATCCCACTCAATCGGAAGCGCTCACCATGTTGTGCTGCGAGGTCATGGGCAATGATGTGGCAATCAACCTTGGTGGGGCACTGGGCAATTTTGAGCTCAATGTGTACAGGCCGCTCGTCATCCACGATTTCCTGCACAGCGTACGGTTGCTTGCCGACGGCGCGGTGAGCTTCAACGACAACTGTGCGGTGGGCATCGAAGCCAATCGCGGGCGCATAAAAGAGCTACTCAACAATTCGCTCATGCTGGTGACCGCGTTGAATCCGCACATCGGCTACGACAAGGCGGCGCAGATCGCCAAGAAAGCGCACAAGGAAGGATTGACACTGCGCAACGCGGCAATTGCGCTCGGTTATGTCACTGCCAAGCAGTTCGACCAGTGGGTGAAACCGCAAGACATGGTGGGGAAGAAGAAACTGTAGGGTGGAGCCCTTGGCGATGTGCTAGCTGGTCAGGGTGACACTGAATTGACGTTTGTCGGTGGTGGCTGATAGCGTTGCCAGCGAACAAAAGCGTTGTGTTTCCCGTGGCCATCAAAAATAAGCAATAGCCGGGTTACTGTGTCCCCACTTTTACTCCGTCAACGCGGCCTTTCGAACCGAATTATTTCAAGCCCTTCATATTTGCTTGATGCGAGTCAGTTGACGCTGCTGTTCAACCTTTTGAATCGCCTCGGCCTCACGTTCTTGTAGTACTTTCAGCTGTTGGTCGCATTCATCGGGGCGGCATGTTTCCATGACTTTATCCTTCGCTGCCTGGATTTCCGCTTTTACCGGCGCGCGCAAATTCTCAAAAAATGCTTCGCGCTCGGCCTCAGAAGAAAACTCGCTGGGAATTAGGGGTATATTGAGGCCCGGATCATATTGCCAGGGCGCTCCTGTGCTGAGATCCCAAACCATGGCGTAGCCTGCGCCAAGCCCCCAAAGCAGATTGCCATAAAATGCTTTCTGAAGGTGCGAGTGAACGGATCCCTCGGCATCGAGGTATCCGTCCTTCTTGCAAACTACATGGACATTTGCCATCGATTTTCCGATCTTGATACTCCCTGGCGTAGACTCGATGACCCCGACCTCCATTCCGTAACGTTTAAGGGTGCACCTCGCATTTGACGGTTCGGTATTTATCGTCAGTTCCTGGGATGTCACGTTTCCCTGAGTACTCGTGACTGTCGCACACCCGCTCAGCACAAGGAACGCCAGCGCAAGGACAAGTTGAATTAAGGATGCATTCATGATTGTCTACTCTCCTTGTTCAAGGGTCGGTTGGGAGTCGGAAGCTGTCGCATTCGCTTCTGGTGTGCTCGGGTTTTGCGGGCAATATTGCTGTACGTTGGGGCCCATCGTGCCTAATGGGATAAGTACGGGCGCGAGAAGAACGTAGTACATTGCCCCCATTGGCCAGGCCATAGGAATCGCCAAACAGGCTCTCGTATCGCCGGCGTCACAATCTTCCTTCGCCTGCTTCAGGAATTTATTCGGGTTAATTGCCTCGTGAAAGCCGCGTGCCGCAGCTTCAAGGCGCGAGCAGGTTGGCTTTTCACCCGCGTCTTGGCTGCCCGGTTGGCCCCCTTGGGTC